>JADFJZ010000328.1 GCA_022565195.1 Planctomycetota bacterium
CTTAATGATCGGGACGTTGAGATTGACCATCACAATAGGACACGACAGAACCAGCATGAGAAGCCCGGACCCCAGAATCCACTTCCAGGTGCGCCGGCGTACTTCTCGCCGATCCTGTGGCTGGTCCAGGACCCACCACCAGCCGGCGGGCAGCGGTTTCCAAAATTGGAGCATGCGCCAGCCGAGCTTGAGCATCGGCTGGTTGATGAGGTCGAGCACTTCCTGGCGGGCGGATTCTCGATCGGACGGGTGGCCGCATTCGGGGCAGGTGTGTCCTTCGGGCAGACCTTGCAGGCTGTAGCCGCAGTGCAGGCAGATCGTAAGGTGGGTGTCCGGAAGCACTTGTGGAGAGGGGGCGTTGTCGTCGTTGCCGGGCATTCCTCGAATAGTACGCCCGGCGGGGTGCGGAGGCCAGTGGGTGGCCGATTCGAGCTTTTGGGGCACTTCCGCGGGCTGCTTCGCGCAGGCTGAAGCCTGCGGCTCCTTGGGCTTTTGGGGTTCACAAGGTGCTTGACGGGAATGGGTTACGTGCTATACTACTCGATTCTTGAATTGCCTGTGAAGTGTATCGAGGTTCCAAGCTGATGCCGACCGCAACGCAGAAGACAACCATTGTGACAAAGCCGCCCGCGCAGCGCGACTGGGTGCTGTTCGACGCGAGCGGGCAAGTGCTCGGCCGACTGGCTGTGAAGATTGCGACCATTCTGATGGGCAAGCACAAGCCGACCTATACAGCCCACGTGGATACCGGCGACTTTGTGGTGGTGACCAACTGCCGACAACTCAAAGTCTCCGGCAAGAAACTTGAGCAGACGACTTACGATACGTACAGCGGCTATCCCGGCGGACTGCGGCAGACCCCGCGCGAGAAGATCTTCAAAGAAAAGCCGGAATTCTTACTGACGCTGGCGGTCAAGCGCATGCTGCCCAAGAGCCCGCTGGGACGTCATATGCTGAGCAAGCTCAAAGCCTACGCGGACAGCGACCATCCTCATCAGGCCCAGCAACCCAAACCGCTTGAAGTTTGATTTTCCAGGAGTGATTCGTGGCAGAAGAAGACACAACGAACACAGAAGAAACGACAGCAGCGCCCGAAGCGGCGCCCGAGGCAGCGGCTGAAGACGTTCCCGCCGTCGCCGTCGCTACGATTCCTCAACCTGACCCGAAGAAACACTGGTTTTGGGGTCTGGGTCGTCGCAAACGCTCGGTGGCGCGCGTGCGCCTCAAGCCGGGCGATGGCAAGTTCATCATCAACAAGCGTGAGATCAAGGATTACTTTCCCAGCGAACGAGATCGTCAGTTGGTTGTCAGTGCCCTGGAGGCGACGGAAACGACGAAGCGCGTCGATGTGTATGTGAACGTCAACGGCGGTGGGACGACCGGCCAGGCCGGTGCGATCGTGCTGGGTGTGGGACGGGCATTGATGGCCGCCAATCCCGACTACATGCAGTTGCTTCGTGACGGCGGTTATCTGACCCGCGACAGCCGCAAGGTCGAACGCAAGAAGCCCGGCCAGCCCGGGGCACGCAAACGCTTCCAGTTCTCCAAGCGTTAGACACGGTTGTCCGCAAGGTTGTATATTACAGGCCCACGGAGTTGGTTCCGTGGGCCTTTCTCTTTATGCGAGGGTCGTGTCATGTCTCGATATTTCTTGTGTGCTTTGGGTTGTATGGTGATCACGATGCTTTCCGACTCCCCTCTTTACGGCGGCGATCGTATGAGCAGCAGGTCCTTCGCGACGCGCTCCGAGGTGATCGCCAAACACGGCATGGTCGCCACCAGCCAGCCGCTGGCCACGCAGGTGGCCATCGACATTTTGAAGAAGGGCGGCAGCGCGGTGGATGCCGCCATCGCCGCAAATGCGACACTGGGCCTGATGGAGCCGACCGGCAGCGGCATCGGCGGCGATCTCTTCGCCATTGTGTGGGACAGCAAGACCCAGAAGCTCTACGGCCTGAACGCCAGCGGCCGATCACCCAAAGGCCTGACCCTGCAATACTTCAAAGACAAAGGCCTCGAGCAGATTCCGAACTTCGGCCCCCTGCCGGTCTCGGTGCCGGGATGTGTGGACGGCTGGTTCGAGCTGCACAAGAAGTTCGGCAAACTGCCGATGAGCGAGGTTCTGGCGCCGGCGACGAGATATGCCAAAGAGGGCTTCCCGCTCAGCGAGTTGATTGCCTACTATTGGAAATTCGGCGATCGGCTGAAGGAACACCCAAACTTTGCGAGCACGTACCTGCCGGGCGGCAAAGCCCCTGCCAAAGGCGAGATTTTCCGCAATCCGGATCTGGCCCGGACGTACGAAACGCTCGCCAAGGACGGTCGCGATGCGTTCTATCGGGGTTCGCTCGCCAAGACAATGGATGCCTTTTGCAAGCGCGTCGGTTGCTTCCTTCGGTACGAGGATTTCGCGGCGCACACCTCGACCTGGGTCGAGCCAGTGTCGACCAATTACCGTGGCTATGACGTGTGGGAGTTGCCGCCCAACGGACAGGGCATCGCGGCGCTGCAAATGCTCAACATCGTGGAGTATTTTGACGTGTCGGCGATGGGCCACAACACGGGCGACTTCCTGCACTTGATGATCGAAGCAAAGAAGATCGCATACGAGGACCGGGCCCGCTTCTACGCCGATCCGGAGTTCAGCAAATTGCCCACCGCAGGG
The DNA here is from genome assembly GCA_022565195.1 of Planctomycetota bacterium. The sequence continues at coordinate 2,666 of JADFJZ010000328.1, forward strand.
CTGATCTCGAAGAAATATGCGGCCGAGCGCCGTAAGTTGTTCGATCCCAAGAAGGTTCTTAGGTCCATCGAGCCGGGTCATCCGGGTTTGAGTGCGGGCGATACTGTCTACCTGACGGTTGCGGATAAGGATCGCAACATGGTGTCTTTGATCCAGAGCAATTATCGCGGCTTCGGTTCGGGGCTGGTGCCGGACGGTCTGGGCTTCTGTTTTCAGGACCGCGGGGCGTTGTTCACGCTCGAAGAAGGGCATCCGAACGTTTTCGAGCCGGGCAAGCGTCCATTTCACACGATCATACCGGCCTTTATCACGAAGGACGGCAAACCGTTCATGAGTTTCGGCGTGATGGGCGGTGACACGCAGCCGCAAGGCCATGTGCAGATCGTGTGCAACATCATCGACTTCGGGATGAACCTCCAAGAGGCCGGCGACGCGGCCCGGTGGTATCACGGCCGGAGCAGCGAACCGACAGGGGAACAAATGACCGACGGCGGGCGCGTGGCTTTGGAATCCGGCATTTTGCCGGAGGCTGTCCAACATCTCAAGACCCTCGGCCACCACGTCTACGAC
>JADFJZ010000005.1 GCA_022565195.1 Planctomycetota bacterium
CATGTTCCAAATCACCAAGAGCGAGAAATCCGAGGTGGTCACAAATTGTGACCACCTCGCCCGGCTCAAGTTCTCATCCGTTCGCCCCCATGCCTTTACGGAACATGGCGCCATCATGGCAGCCACGGTTCTGAATACCAAGCGCGCCATCGAAGTCAGTGTGTACGTGGTTCGGGTGTTCGTCAAGTTGCGCGAGATGTTGGCCAATCACCGCACGCTGGCTTCTAAACTCAACGAACTCGAGCGTCGTGTCGGCGACCATGATCATCACATCCAATCACTCCTCGACGCGATTCGCCAACTGATGGAGCCACCACCCGCGGCATCCAAACGGAAAAAGATCGGATATTTGACCGAGTTTGAACGTACATAGGAGGTGTCATGTCCCCCATATTTCTGACTGCACTTTGGGTGATCGCGATCCCGGTGATTGAGGATACTCCGGCAAGTTCTGCGCTGAGTGTTCAGATCGTCCAGATCCACGAAGTGCGACACAAGGATTTTCGGAAGAGCCCGCCCAAGCCCCAAATCGGCTCGGTGAATCCAGATGCCCAGGAGATTCTGGCGGTCACAATCGAGCTTGCGGGAGCTGCGTCCGCCCGAGCGGAGAAGTATGGCTTCGTTCAAATCACAAAGGTCGAGGATGACCAAGGCAAGGCACTCAAGCCGCGCGAAGGGTTCGGAATGAACACCAACCCGCATGACCGGCTTGTGGACGTGGACCGGGAGTCCATGTTCTTCTGGGAGAAAACAAAGCCCAATGACAAGCTCCGCGTCACGTTGTATTTCGACGTTCCGGCCCGTTCATCCAAAGCACTGAAAACGCTCACCGGCAAGCTGAAACTGTTCGTCATCAAGGAGCGTAAGGAAGTGATCGTCGCCGACATTCTGTCTATGCAAGGCAAGACGATCGAGAACGACCTGCTGAAGTCTGCCGGGCTGATCATCAAAGTTACGAAGGTGGAAGACAAGTCCAAGGCCGTCACATTCGAGACGAGCGGCAATCAGGACAGTCTGTTGGAATTAGCGCTGGTTGATGCGGCCGGCAAGGGAATCAACGTCGCTACCATGACCATGACGTTGGGCGGCAAAACCTCGCGCACACTACAGCCGGTGGAAACCGTTCCGGTTGACGCGCGACTCAAACTGACCATCGGGCTCGGTCAAGAGACGGTGGAAGTGCCCTTCAGCTTCACGGACATCCCGCTGCCGTGAATTCGCTACATAATCGTGAAGTAGTTGGTCATGGCGAAGTCGAAAGTCTCCTTGGTCATGGTTGCCTGGCCGCCTTCGTAGTCGCACTGATTCTTGATCTGGGCCAGCAAATCGCGCGGATGACAGCAGCGGAAAGGTCGCTCCTCCGCGCGGTAGCGGGCGATCAAGTGGTCCAGCGCCTCCGCGTTCGGCTCGACCCCAGACTGCTCACTCACGATTTGCATCAACTGCCGGAACTCGGTTTCGGTCGGATCGGGCACTTCGATCTTGTAGGGAATGCGCCTCAGGAAAGCATCGTCGACGAGATCCTTCGGTTCGAGGTTCGTCGAGAAGATGATGAGCTGGTCGAAGGGCACCTGAATTTTCGTGCCCGTGATGAGCTGCAAGAAATCGTAGCGCTTCTCCAGCGGCACGATCCAGCGGTTGAGCAATTCGAAGGGGTTGATTCGCTGCCGTCCGAAGTCGTCGATGACCAGTGAGCCGCAGTTGCTCTTCATTTGCAGCGGGGCGTGGCTGATCTTGCTGACCGGATCGTACCGAATCTCGAGGGCGTCCATGGTCAACTCGCCGCCGACCACAATCGTCGGCCGCTTGATTCTGATCCAGCGGCGGTCGTGCTGATTGGCTTTGATGATGCTCGCCCCGAGCTCGACCGGTTCGTGGACCTGCGGGTCGAACACCATGATGATCTGGCCTTCGACTTGAACGGTGCGGGGAATCCAGACCTCGGTGCCGAAGCAACGGGTGATGCGTTCGGCGATGCTGGTCTTGCCGTTTCCCGGCGGGCCGTAGAGGAACATGCCCCGTCCGGAGTTAATGGCCGGCCCCAGGCGCGAGAACAGTTCGTCACTGATCAACAGATCGCTGAATGCCCTCTGCAAGTCATCGCGCCGCGGCATCTCTCCGGCGATGGTCTGTTTGTTGACCGACGCGATGTACTCAGCCAGCGATACCGGCGCCGATCCGAGATAGGAACACTCCTGGACATACTTCTTGGCGCGTTCCCGGCCATCCTCGGTCAGAGCGTACGTGAAGTCCAACTGGGCTGAATCCTTGTAGAAGACCAACTGCTGGTTCTTCAACGTGGTAAGCATCTCCTTGCAGTCTTTGAGCGGCAGGGCGAGTTCTTCGCAAAGTTCCCGGCCTTTGGCGTTGCCGTGGGCCAACAGGAACTTCAAGAGCAGCGATTCGGCCATGGCGCTGGTGATGCCGGCTTGTTTGAAGTCCTCGGGGAGTTGAGGCACGAAAGCATCGCCGGACTCGTCGCCCGCCGACGCCCGCGCCGCTGCCGGCGGCATGTTGAAGAGTTCCTCAAGCGAGAGATCTGTATAGACGGCAGTGCTCATGGGTTGCTCCTGTTCATTCAGCTCCGGGCTGTTGCGCGCGTAGGCGAATTCCAACTGGTGCGAGCCTCTCGAACGCCTCGCCATTGATGCGGAGATAATACAGCTTACAATTGGGGTCGGTTAGCGGCGGGACGCGGGGCGCTATCGGACGTGAACAAGGGGCACTCGGTCGGCAACGCTAGTCGGCGCTGGAGCAATGTCTGGCGATGAAGCCGAGGACGTCACGGGTGCGGACCATAGCGACGGGCTTGTTGTCTTGCATGATCGGAACATGGCGATAGTTCTTGACCGCCATCAGATTCAAGCCCTGGGCAACGGATTCCGTTGATTGGATGGCCTCGGGCAGCGGCGACATGAACTTGCGGATCGGCTCCTGCCGCAGTTCGTCGTACCGATCCGCGATCTTCATCAGAAAATCGCGCTCGGTGAAAATACCCACCAGTTCGTCGTGGTCTACAATCATGACCCCGCTGGTGTGCGCGTCAATCATGGATTGGGTCACTTCAGAGACAGTGTTGTCGGGCAGCATGGTCAAGCCCCGATCCGGCTTGAGTTCCATGACGGATTCATTGATCAAGCGCGCCGCCAGGCCCTCGGCGGAGGATTCGGGCACGCCCATGTCAGACAGGTCCGCCTGACATTGCTCGCACTGATCTGCCCCTTCAATATTCGGATGTCCACATGCGGGGCAGTCGATCATACGCGTACGTTCCGAGGTGACTTGAAGAAACCGACGAGCGGATTGTACCGCATCGCTGCCTGCTTTGCACACCGTTGCAGGCGTTTACGTTACGTCCCAGGAATCGGCGCCTTCCAGCAGCGCGGTCATATCGCCGGAACCGTTTTTCGAGCGGGCGTCCTCAATCTGCTGCTTCATCAAACCCTCATAGGTGGGTCGATGGACCCGGCGGAAGATGCCCAGAGGCTCGGGAAAGGCCGGCACCTGCATGCGCGAGAGCAGGAACGCCAAACTGGAGTCGTCCATCTTCTCATCGTGAAACAGCAAATCATCCTCGGTCACGCCGTTGCCCAGGGTGACGACCTCCGGGACCACGCCGTTCAGCCGAATGCCCTTGTCGCGCTCTTTGCCGAAGACCAGGGGCTTACCGTGTTGGAGGTACACCACGCTGTCAGCCTTGGTGCCCTTGTCGGTCGCATAGCTGAAGGCGCCGTCGTTGAAAATGTTGCAGTTCTGGTAGATCTCGACAAACGCCGTTCCTTCGTGCCGGGCCGCTTCCGAAAGCACGGATCCCAGATGCTTGATGTCAACATCGACCGCCCGCGCGACGAACGTCGCTTCTGCCGCAATGGCCACCGACAATGGACGGAGCGGGTAGTCAATGCTGCCCAACGGCGAGGTCTTGGTCTTCTTGCCAAACTCCGAAGTCGGCGAGTATTGACCCTTGGTCAATCCGTAAATGCGATTGTTGAACAGCAGCACCACCATGCCGACGTTTCGTCGGATGGCGTGAAGCAAATGGTTGCCGCCGATGCTCAAACCGTCGCCGTCACCGGTGACGACCCAGACCTGGAGATCGGGATTCGCGCATTTGGCGCCGGTCGCGATGGCCAGCGCCCGGCCATGGATGCTATGGAGTCCGTAGGTCTCCATGTAGTAAGGGAACCGGCTGCTGCAGCCGATGCCCGAGACGAACAGGAACCGCTCGCGCGGGATCCCGAGCGTCGGCAGGATCTTCTTGACTTGCGCCAGGATCGAATAGTCGCCGCAACCCGGGCACCAGCGCACGTCCTGATCGGAGGCAAAATCCTTGGGCTTCAGTGTCGGCAGTTCCACAGTCGTGCTCATGCGTGTACTTTCTCTCCAATCATCGAGTGGATCTTCTTACAGATTTCGCTTACCAAAAACGGTTTGCCCTGGACCTTGTTGAGGCCTTCCAGCTCACGCAGGTAGGTTCCCTGCAAGTAGAACCGTAATTGCCCGGTATTCAGTTCAGGAATCACGATGCGGTCAAATCGACCGAGGATTTCACCCAGGTCGGGAGGCAGCGGATTCAAGTAGCGCAGATGTATGGCGGAAACCGACAGCCCCTCTTTCTGGCATTGCCGCACGGCTGTCGTGATCGATCCGTAGGTTCCGCCCCAGCCGACCACCAGCAGGTCGCCGCTTTCGGAGCCCAGAATTTGGGTGGGCGGAATCAACTTTTGAATGTTGGCCACCTTCTGGGCGCGGAGGTCCGTCATGCGCTGGTGGTTGGCCGGCGTGTAACAGACGTTGCCCGAACCGTCTTCCTTCTCCAGTCCGCCGAGGCGATGCTCCAATCCGGGCGTGCCGGGCAAGGCCCACGGTCGAGCCAGGTTCTCGTCGCGCTGGTAGGGGAAAAACTCGTCGCCCGCGTTCTTCTTTGTCGGGTGTACGACTTCAATCCGCTCCAGATCCTCAAACTTCGGCACTTTCCACGGCTCGCTGCCGTTGGCCAGATAGCCGTCGCTCAGCAGAAGCACAGGCGTCATGAAGCGGAGCGCGATGCGCGAGGCTTCGATCGCGGTGTAAAAGCAATCGCCGGGCGACTGTGCCGCGATCACGGGCATGGGACATTCACCGTGCCGTCCGTACAGAGCCATCAGCAGGTCCGATTGTTCGGTCTTGGTGGGCAGCCCGGTGCTCGGTCCGCCTCGCTGCACGTTGATGATGACCAGCGGCAATTCCATCGTTACCGCCAGTCCCATGGCTTCGCCCTTCAGCGCCAGGCCGGGGCCGGAGGTGCTGGTGAGCGACAAGGCGCCCGTGAACGAGGCCCCGATGATTGAGGTCATGGCTGCGATTTCGTCTTCCGCCTGGAAGGTCTTGACGCCGTGGTGCTTGAAGCGGTTCAATTCTTCCAGGATGGTGCTGGCCGGCGTGATCGGATAGCTCCCCAGAAACAGTTTCTTGCCCGCCAGCTCGGCGGCGGTCACGAATCCGAGGGCCAGCGCCTCATTGCCCATAATTTTGCGATAGCGACCCGGCTCGATCTTGGCCTCGGGGACCGTGTGCTGCACGGCGAAGCTCTCGGTGGTCTCGCCGAAATAGTAACCGGTCTTCAGGGCCGTCGCATTGGCATCGGCGACCTCGGGCATTTTTCCGAATTTCTGCGCAATCCAATTCAGGGTCGGTTCCATGGGCCGGCCATAGAGCCAGTACACCAGCCCCAGGGCAAAGAAATTCTTGCAGCGGTCAATGGCCTTCGCGCCGATCGGCGAATCCTTGAGCGCTTCTTTGTTCATCGAGGTGATCTTGATGATGTGCGACTGGTATTTCTCCAGGCTGCCGTCTTCCAGAGGATTGGATTCGTAGCCGGCCTTCTTGAGGTTGCCCGGCGTGAATTCATCTTCGTTGATCACCAGCGAGCCCTGATCAGCCAGATCCTCAAGGTTGGCCTTCAGGGCGGCGGGATTCATCGCAATGAGCACATCAACTTCGTCGCCCGGTGTATAGATTTCGTGGCTGCTGAAGCGCAGTTGAAAGCCACTGACGCCGGCCAGCGTGCCCGCCGGGGCGCGGATCTCGGCGGGAAAGTCCGGCAGCGTACTGACGTCGTTCCCGAACAGCGCCGACGTGTTCGTGAACTGCGTGCCGGCGAGCTGCATGCCGTCGCCCGAATCGCCGCAGAACCTGATGGTCACCGCATCAAGCTCACGCACTGTCTTGTTGACGGATGTTTCCCCTGTTTTTACGATCATAGAACCACTGACCTCTTGTTTAATTATAGGTCTGCAAATGTGTAAACGGTGCGTCAATTAGCGAGGGCAAACGATGGTCATGCTCCCTCTCGTGCCTCGAGGATCGTCGAAGGATCGGGGGGCAGGTTATAGATGGTTTGAGGGAAGTGCTCAACAAGGTACTCCATCACGCGGCGAACCGTGATCAAGCCGATCGGGCCACCCTGGTCATCGAGAACCGGCAAATGTCGGAGTCCACGCTCGTGCAGCAAGTGGATCGCGCGGGCAATCTTGTCCGATTCCCTGACCGAGGCCAGATCGGTGGTCATTACATCGGTAATCGGCGAATCCAGGTCCACACGTTCGCCAATAACGCGCCGCAACACGTCTCGCTCGGTAAAAATTCCGATCGCCTTGTTTTGGCCATCACAGATGATCACGCACCCGGCTTGATTTTCCTGGAGCAAACGAATCGTTTCTCGGACCGTCGTCGTCGGCGAGGTCACCAGCGGAGCTTTCGGCGCCAAGTGTCGAACGAAGTCTCTTTCCAGGCTGTGGGTCAGCTCCATGGCTCAAGGTCCTAAACGTAAGCGGTTCAGCATAGTATGTCGCGCAGGGAATACAAGGTCTCACCGCCATCCTTTGATGGCAAATTGGAGTCGAGCCGCAGAAACACTCTCTGCAACGACAGCGGCGAGGATCAGCCGCCCGCAATCGGAGGATTATAGCCGCGTCCTGCCGGGACCGCGGAGGAACCGACCGCGCGCGCCCGGAACAGCCCCGCAGGAATCACTCGCCCCTCATAAGTTGCTGTGCATCAAGTTGTTGCGCAACCATGCCGACCTCAGAGAGGATCCGAGCTATACATCCGAGGCAAACCCGTCGGCTGGCTGTTCATGCCCCGGGTCCGCGAAATAGCAACACAATTGACGAGTCAGGACGCCGCTTGGCCCCTCGAGCGTGTAAGGCCAATTCTGCCGGCGGGTGAATCGGCTGCCGGTTCGGCCTTGGAGGGCTGCCTGAGATTCCTCGTTGGGCAGTGGGTCACCCTTGTAGCAAATAACGACGCTGCCGGGGTGACAGAAGCGCTCCGCCAGGCTGAGACAATCGGCGAGTGGGGCGATCGCGCGGAACAGGACCATGTCAAACGAAGGAGTGTCCTCACGCCATTCTTCGGCCCGCTGGTGCAGAGCACGACAGTTGGTCAAACCGAGGTGATCTACGAACTGCTCCACGCAGCGTATTTTCTTGCCGGTACCATCAATCGCCGTGACCTGCCAATCGGGTCGGCAGATCGCCAGGGGCACCGCAGGGAATCCACCGCCTGTTCCCACATCAATAACTGTGGTTACGTCGGTCCCAGTGGCCCTGCTCCACGCCGCGACAGCCAGCGAATCCGCATAGTGCCTGGCGGCGCCCTCCGCAGGGCCGGTGATGCGGGTCAGGTTGATCTTTCGGTTGGCAGCGACCAGCAGCCGAAAGTGCTCCCACATTTGACCCACGGCGCCATCGCCGAACGGCAAGTCAAGATGCTCCAGATTCGATTTCAGCGTTGTGATGAATGCAGCACGATCGTCCATGGCCTCGATCGTAGGATTCTGTTGCCGGGATGCAAGGCCTCATCTATGATGACGCGGGCCGCGGGCGAGAGTCTGCCGCCCTGCCGGTCCTCGGGGAGACTGTTTGAAATGAACACGGCGATACTCCGGATCACTGCCGCCGCCAGCCTGTGTGTGAGTGCCTTCATCGGCTGCGCGCCCGTGACGTCAATTCAGTATGACCCTGCCTACATTCCAACCACCCTGCCGAGCGCCTACGACGCTGGAGATTGGGCCACCGTCCTGCAGGAAAACGTTCGAGACGGCATGGTGGACTATGCCCGCCTGGCCTCTGACCGTGAGGCGCTGGACCGCTACCTCGGCCTGATCAGCGTCGTCGGCCCCGAATCCACGCCGAATCTGTTCCGCACGCCCAGCGATCAGACGTCTTACTACATCAACGCCTATAATGCCTGCGTGTTACGGGCCGTGCTGGAGCTGTACCCCACGTCGAGCGTCCACCGCATCGACACGCCCCGGCTGGATCAGGGATTTATCTTTCGCGTCGATCGCAGAGCTGTGCGACTGGCCGGGCTTCGTCATAAGCTCAAGGTCGCGAGCCGGGGCGACGTGCGGGTGCTGTTTTGCCTGTCTGAAGCCTGTGTCGGATCCCCCGCCCTTTCAGAGCAAAGCTATCGCCCGAACACGCTGCTTGAACAAATGCGAAACGCGGTTCAACGCGTTCTGGAGAATCCCAACCTGATCCGTGTCGACGACGGGGCCCGAACCGTGTTCCTGTGGAAGCGTCTCATGACCAACCGTGAGGCGTGCCTGGCGTACGATCGGCGTGTCTCCGGCTCGCGGAGAGGGGACTTGCTGGGGTTCCTGGCCCATGTCGCGGAGCCGCCGCTGCGCGAGCGCCTGTCCGCAGCTTCAAGCTATGGCATCGCCTGGATGCCGATGAACCGTCAGTTGAACGACTCGAATGGAATAGCCCGGGCGCGGACGGCGCAGGCAGTGGACCCCGACTAGCGCGCGATAATGAAGCGGTTGCGGCCCGCCCGCTTGGCCTCGAAGAGGCACGCGTCCGCGCGCTTGATCAGTGCTTCGACCGTGATTTCGCCCATGGAGTCGGCGAGTTGTGCAGCGCCCACGCTGGTCGTGATGCGGACAATCTGCGTGCCGTACTTCAGATCGATCTTCTCAATTTCCCGGCGGACGACCTCGGCGATGTCGGCCAGATCGTCCCATGTCGACCTGAAGCAAATGACGGCGAACTCCTCGCCGCCGTATCGAGCGACGAAGTGGGCGCGATCCTCGATGCCTCGCAGGACTTCTCCGACCGCCTTGAGTGCTTCGTCGCCGAACAGGTGCCCGTAGGTATCGTTGATCCGTTTGAAGTGATCGAGATCACACATCAGCAGGCCAACGGAATGCCCGGTGTCCTGGGCGTATTTCACGGCACGCTCGATCTCGTCGTTGAAGCCCTTGCGGTTTGCAATTTGAGTGAGTTCGTCGGTATTGGCAGAATGGGTCAGGGCGCGCTTTTCCGTGCTGAGCTTCTGGATTCGCTTCTGTGCTTCCGCCGCCTTCTGGGAAGCGGCTGCCAGATCCATCTCGGCGCTGACGCTCAATTGCGCAAGCTGGGCCATGGCCATCACACGCAGCTCCTCATAGGATTTAGTCTCCCCGATTTGCAGCGAAATATTCTTGGCGGTTTGGCAGACGTACTGATCGACCTGCTCGAGGATCGCATCAATGTCGCCCGGCGAGATGGGCACGCCGCCTTCCGGCGCAGCTGCGCCCAGCGCCTGCACAATCGTTTCTTTGAGCGGGTCGAGATCCGTTGATGGAATGTCCTGACAAAACAGATCCGAGATCAGGGCCGCGGTCCACACCAGCCGCGTGAGGCAACAACCGTCCTCATCGATGGGAGGAATGTCGTCGTCATGATGGTGCCGTGCCGCCCGGATCAGCAGGTCCGGCAGTTTCCAACCTTCGAGAAGCACGGCGGACATTTCGGCATGAGTGACTCCGAGCTCCCGGCCCTCAACCTCCTGCAACCGACAGGCGCCTTCGTGATAGCGCTTGAGTACGGGCTGGTAGTCCGATCGTGCACATTGGTTGGCGGCCAGGATGCCCAGATCGGCCAACAGGCCCGCCACGAAGGCCTCATCCTGCACACGTGGATCGCATTTCTCCGCAAGCAACGAGCTGCTTACCGCGGTGGTGACCGACCGGCGCCAGAACAGCTCATGATCGAAATTCTCATCACGGAGCTTGGCCAACTCGCCGACCATCGAGAAGCTCAGGACCATCACCTTCAGCGTGCGCAGGCCCAGGATGATCATGGCCTGTGGCAACGAACTGATTTTGTTCGGCACGCCGAACAGAGGCGAATTGACGACTTTCAGGATCTTCGCGCTCAGGACCGGATCTTGAGCGATGGTCTCGGCAATTTCCGTGATCGCCACTTCGTCCTGTCGGATCAATTCGAGCACGCGGACCGCCACCGCGGGCAGCGAAGGCAAGTGCTCTGTGCATGCGATCTTATCGAGGATCGGATGTAACGGGACATCAGGCACACCGAGTGTGTGCTTAATTTCCGGACCCATTTGATCGTTTCTCATGCCGATTCCCGCTGCCTGCGCCGCACGCGCACTGGCCGCCTCAGCCCGCCGCGGCGGACTTCGTGCGGTCTTTGAGCCGAGGGCGCAGTTCTCACCGATCAGCGAGAGCGCCCTCGAAAAGCCGACGTCAACTGAGAGGCAATTACCTCTTCACAATCATACGATCGGCTTGGACCCCCTTGGCCTTAAGTGTCTCGTTCAATTTCGGTATGTTCTGGCCTGGCGAGCAGGATGCGAATATACTGTGCGTGGACGATCGATGAGTGGTCCGATAGCATGGCCTACTGCTTGTCGATCCCGAGGTCCTTTAATCTCGGTCACAAATGGAAGTCGGTCCCATGATGAATGCAGACGATGCACTTCCCGCCAAGGTGCTGATTGTCGACGACAATGAGCAGAACGTGGAACTCCTGCAGGCCTATCTGGAGGAGATCGAAGGGACTGAAAGCCGGATTGCCCGCGACGGCCTGGAGGCCCTGCAGGCGGTTACCCAGGATCCGCCAGACTTGATCCTGTTGGACATCATGATGCCTAATATGTCTGGGTTTGAAGTCTGTAAGCAGCTCAAAGAGAATCCGACCACACGCCACATTCCAATCATCATCGTTACGGCGCTGAATGAATCCAGCGATTACGAGCGCGGCATGGAGGCGGGTGCGGATGATTTCCTGACCAGGCCCTTCAATCGTATCGAGTTCATTGCCCGTGTCCGCAGCCTGCTGCGGATTCGAGAAATGCGCAGGGCGTTCAAGCAGCGCGAATCCACGCAGGAACAATGAAGCCAACCACCGTGAACGAAGCCGCGAGCGAATCCCTCCTCTCACTGGCGATGGATGATTTCCTGTCGCGCACAGGGGATCGTGTTCCGACGCCGGGGGGCGGCGCGGTGGCTTCTGCCGCGGCGGCACTGGCCGTTGCGCTCAGCCGGATGGTCACGGCGTATTCGATCGGCCCCAAGACGTCACCCGAAGATCGCACACGACTTGAAGGCACGGCCCAACGTCTGGAACGACTCGACGGCATTTGTCGTCGGCTGATCGACGAAGACGCAGCCGCCTACGAGGTTTACGCCGCAGCGGCCCGGCAAGTCAGGCTTCAGGAAGCGCCGCGCGAGACACTCCAGCAGGCGGCGCGACTCGCAATCGCCGTGCCGCTTGAAACTCAAGCCATGACCGTCAGCCTGCTGCGGCTCTTGGACGAGCACAAAACGATGTTCGCAACCGTCATGCGCAGCGACTTGGCAGTATCCGCGCATCTGGCACTGGCGGCTTGCAAAGCGGCCGGAGAAACGGCACTCATCAACGTCTGCGATCTCGAATTCGAGTCGGAACGGACCCATATCTACGAGCAGAGCGACCAGTTTATAACGACCGCCGGCACCCTATCGGAACAAATCGTATCTTTCGTTCATCGCTAGTTGCATCCTCATCCGGGTCCAAGCCGATACTGTGAGCAATGAAAGACGAGCCCGCCTACATCGTGGATATCGACGAACTCGAACAGGACGGCCGCCGCGAGTCGCGCGGACGCGCGGTCGGCCGACGGTGGCTGGGCATTCGCTTCGATTGCTGCAACACTTACAGTCGTATGTACAGAAACACCGCCGGCACCGCCTATGTAGGACGTTGCCCGAGGTGTACTCGGCACCTCAGCGTACCCATCGGCCCCGGAGGCACACCTCAGCGGTTCTTTCGCGCCAGTTAGGCTTTGTCTGAAAACTCCTGTAGCGGTCGGCGTCCCTGCCGACCGATCCCGGCGCGCCGGGAACACG
>JADFJZ010000329.1 GCA_022565195.1 Planctomycetota bacterium
GATCCCGCCGGGCTACAAGAAAGGCCAAACCAAGTACGTCGTCGTCGTCGGCACGGTGATGAGCGGGCTGGGCAAGGGCATCTTCGCGAGTTCGCTGGCCAAGGTGCTGCAGGACGCCGGGCTGACCGTCGCGCCGATCAAGCTGGAAGGCTATCTCAATCTCGATTCCGGCACGCTCAATCCCTATCGCCACGGCGAAGTCTTCGTGCTCGACGACGGCATGGAATGCGACATGGACCTCGGCACCTACGAGCGCATGCTGGATCAAAACCTGTCGCAGGCCAACTTCGCCACCTCCGGCCAGATCTTCACGCGCGTGCTGGAGAAAGAACGCCAAGGCAGCTACCTCGGCCGCGACGTGCAGATGATCCCGCACGTCACCGGCGAAGTGAAGAGCAAGCTCCGCCAACTGGCCGTCGACACCAGCGCCGATGTGGTCTTCGTCGAGATCGGCGGCACGGTCGGCGACGTGGAGAACGCTTACTACATCGAAGCCACGCGCGAACTCGCTTTCGAAGAGGGGCCGGGCAGCGTGTGTTTCGTCGCCTTGACTTGGATCATCGAACCCAAAACGCTCGGCGAGCAGAAATCCAAAGCCGCCCAACTCGGCATCAAGCGCCTGATGGGCACGGGCATTCAGCCGCACGTCATTGCCTGCCGGGCCCAGAACCCCGTCACCAGGAAAGTCCGCGAAAAGCTCTCGCTGTACAGCAACGTGCCGTTCGAGCGCGTCTTCAGTATGCACGACTGCGCCAGCGTGTACTTGATCCCGGACATGATCAGCCAGGCCGGCGTGGACCGCGCGGTCGTCGAGATTCTCGGCCTGGGCGATCAAGTGGACCTCGAAGCCGAGAGCCAGGCCAAGGTCGCCTGGGGCCAATACGTGCAGCGCTTGCTGGGCGCCGACGAGACGCTGACCATCGGCATCACCGGCAAGTACACCTCGCTGCGCGACAGCTACGCCAGCATCATCCAGGCCCTCGAACACGCCGGCACGCACAACGACGTGCGCGTGCAGCTCGAATGGATCGACACGACCGAAATCAACGACGACAATGTGGCCGCCGCGCTCGAAAGTGTGCATGGCGTGATCGTGCCCGGCGGCTTCGGCACACGTGGGTTCGAGGGCAAAATTACCTGCATCCGCCACGTCCGCGAGACCGGCCTGCCCTATCTGGGGTTGTGCTACGGCTTTCAGACGGCGGTGGTCGAGTACGCCCGGCACGTCTGCGGCATGGAGGGCGCCAACTCGACCGAAATCGATCGCGAAACGCCGTATCCCGTGATCGACATCCTGCCCGAGCAAAAGCAGATCGAAGGCTTGGGCGGCAGCATGCGCCTGGGCGGGCGCGACGTGCTCATCAAGCCCGGCACGGTGGCGGCCAGGCTGTTCAATAACGCTCCGGAGACGCACATGCGCTTCCGCCACCGCTACGAGGTCGATCCGCAATACATCGACCGCCTCGAAGCCGGCGGTCTGGTGTTCTCCGGCCGGGCGCCGGACCATCCGATCATGCAGGTGCTCGAACTGCCGCCGAGCGTGCATCCGTTCTTCGTCGGCACCCAGGCCCACCCGGAATTCCTCTCCCGCCCCCTGCGCCCGGAACCCATGTTCGCGGGATTCATCAAAGCGGCGAAGAAACGAATGACGAGCGCCATCAGAGCCCCGAGCGCAAGCGACGGGTCAACGAAGTAGCGAGTAACGAGTAGGTGTTTAGCGGCGACCCGCAGGGGAGCGCGACCGGAATTTCAGATTTTGAATCTCAAATCTCAAATCTCGGATTTCGGATTTCGGATTGATGAATCAGAGACGCGACCGCAAGGAAGCGTTCTTGCGAATGTGACGTGCTGCCGCGATGCGCCGGCGGAGCAGGCAGAGAGGAGGTAGCGTCGAGCGTTGGGGATAATCAGGCGTGCGCGTTCGCCTTTTTTTCTCTTTTCTCTTTTCTCTTTCAACGTCGCACGATGTTTGCAACTGAAGACAACGCAACTGAGTCATCCGTCGCCCCCGTTCCCCCGCGCTATCGGTGGCTGAAGCGTTTCCTCAAGCTCGGCGGGTTGCTGCTGGTGGGGCTGCTGCTCTTGCGCTGGTGGTGGGGCTGGGAGGCGCACCGCCAATTGCAGGCTGAGATCGACCGCATCGTCGCCCGCGGCGAACCCATCTTCCCCGAAGACTTCGACCCGCCCGAAGAAATCCCCGACGACCAAAACGCCGCACTGGCATTCATCAAAGCCGCCGAGACGCTAACCGTGACCGCCGAGCAAGGCAACTTGATTGAGAACGCCGATTCTCTGGAAGAGCTGACACCGCAAGAGTTGCAGCTCCTTGCCGATCTGGAAGCCAAGAACGCTGAAACACTGCGTTTGGTTCGTCAGACCCGCAACATGCCCGGCGCAGACTGGGGCACGCGCTTCCGCGACGCGGCGATCAACGTTGACTTAATGATGCCGTCTCTAGCGCCCCAGCGGCAGTTGTGCCGCGTGCTGGGCGCCATTGCCGTCTATCAACACCACACCGGCAATGACGAGCAAGCGATCGAGATGTTTCGCGATGTGCTCCACGGTGCTGAAGTGATGGATCAAATGCCGACGCTCATTTCGCACTTGGTGGCGCTGGCCATCGACGCCTTGGGCGTCTCGCACATTGAACGTGTCGCCTACGACCTCGCGATCGGCGACAGCCCGGCAGCCGCACGCGATGGAGTCGAGTCGCTCATTGCGGAACTGTTGGATGAACTACCGCTCTCAGAAGGATTGCGAACCGCCATGCAGGTCGAGCGAATGTGGCAACTTGATGTGGTGCTGGGGATTGTCGAGAACAAGCTCGGCCTCATCTCCAACGTCTCTCCTGGCGGTACCGGCCAGACTTCACTCACCGAACAAGTTCTCATTTTTCCGATCAAGCCGCTGTTCGAGATGGACGGGGTCGTGATGATCCGGCACATGAACCAGATTATTCAGGCCTGCGAACAACCAAACTGGCCGGCTGCCGACCGGATCATCAAGCCGCTCGAACAAGAGTGGGAGGCCTCCCTTGGCGCATTAGGAAAGATCAAGCATCCTGTGAGCAATTGGATGCTCCCGTCGTTGGGGCGTACCGTGGCGTTTTACCACGACGGCTTGGCACGGCGTCGGATGGCGGCGATTGCGTTGGCGATTCGGTTGTATGAGATCGATCATGGCCGGCGGCCGGCGGAGCTTGCGGAACTGGTACCTAATT
>JADFJZ010000330.1 GCA_022565195.1 Planctomycetota bacterium
CGGCACGGCGGCACGTTCGCCGGGGTCATCGCCGAGCTGGAAGACAAGTACCGCAAAGCCAAGGCGCCGACGGTCCGAAAGTTCTACGAGAAATACGTGCGGCAGACGCGCTGCCCGGTGTGCAGAGGCGCCCGCCTCAACGCTCAGGCCTTGGCCGTCCGCTTTGGCGGCAGCAGCCTTACCGAAGTCGAAGCGCTCCCGATCACCCAAGCCATCGATTTCTTCGAGTCGCTCGACCTCACGCCGACACAAATCAAGATCGGCGAACAAGTGCTCCGGGAGATCATCAACCGCTTGACGTTTTTGCGTGACGTAGGCTTGCACTATTTGACGCTGGATCGCTCGGCCCCGACGCTCAGTGGCGGAGAATCGCAACGGATACGCTTGGCCTCGCAGATCGGCAGCGGCCTGACGGGTGTGCTGTATGTGCTGGACGAGCCGAGCATCGGGCTGCACGATCGAGACCAGCGCCGCTTGCTGGATTCGCTGCAGCGCCTCCGCGACTTGGGCAACACTGTGATTGTGGTCGAGCACGACGAACAGACCATGCGTGCCGCCGACATGATCGTCGACTTCGGCCCCGGCCCCGGCGTACGCGGCGGCCACATCGTCGCCAGCGGAACACTGGACGAAATCGCGCGGGAGAAAAAGTCCATCACCGCCGCCTACCTCACCGGCAAACAAGAAATCGAAGTACCCCGCAACCGCCGACCCGTTGTGCGGCAGAACCAACAAGACAAGGAGCCGCAGGCTTCAGCCTGCGCGAAACGGCGAAAATAATGAAGATAACAGATCGCAGGACAATTCAGAAGAACGGTCAGCACCACTCGCTGCTCCGAGCCATGACGCCGCAGCAGCGCGACAGGACGTTGCAGGTGTTCCTGGCGCAGGCGCGCGGCTGGCAGCGCAACGGCGATCTGTTGCGCTGTCTCGTACGGACGGCCCTGTCGCTTCAGGCGCGGCACAAACGCGGTAAGGAGGAGATCCAGATGCAAGATCCCTTGGTTGAAGCGCTGACCCGAGTGACACGCGCATTGGAGGCCAGCGGTATCGATTACGCAGTCACCGGCTCGGTCGCTTCTAGCGTACACGGGGAGCCGTTCTCCAGTGTGGATGTTGACTTGGTTGTCGCGGCCGACGCGAAGCGCGCTGCGAAGCTGGCCAAGGAATTATCGCCGGGGTTCTACGCACCTGCAGACATGTTGACCGATGCGGCCGAACGGTCCGCGTTTGTCAACGTCATTGATCAAGAGTCTGGCTTGAAAGTGGATTTGTCTTTCATTGGAACAGACTCGTACTTACGAAAGGCCCTTGGGCGACGCGTGCGCCGGACGATCGGATCTGCCGAGCCGGAGTTCTGGTTCGTCACGGCGGAGGATGTCGTTTTGATGAAGCTGCTCTGGCGGAAAGACACTCAATCGACGAGACAATGGGACAATGCCCTGGGCGTTGCGCGTGTCAGGGGCGCGAGGATGGATTGGAAGTACCTCTTCGAGAATGCAAAGTCGCTTGGCGTCGAAGACGATTTAATTCGCCTGCGCGACGAGGCAGGAATTTGAACGAATCGTATGACACTGGGCCACTTCGCTGCTCTTGAGGTTCCGATGGCCAGGATCTACGCGATGTTGTCAGCGATATGCTCGTTATGCTACCTCCTGGGGCTTGTTCTGGGGGTGGTGATGCTATTCTTCTCTTGGAAGATTGCATTGGTGGTCCTGTTCTTCGCAGTACTTGCAGCACCAAGCGCCAAGGCATTTGACAAAGCCAAGCTTCGTGCAATCTATGGAAGAGATAGAGGGAATATGCTGGGTGATTCCCGCTGGGAAGCGGGCAAACCGTCGCCAAGAACTGAAGTAATGATTGACAGTGAGGCGTACCGAGAGCGCAGGGCAGCAGATGGGAAGCAACAGAGCCAAGAACAACACCAAGACAGTTGACCTGTACTGGCTGACCGTGGTGGGCGCGGCGCAGAATAACCTCAAGGGGATCGATGTGTCGATTCCGTTGGGGCGGTTTGTTTGTGTGACCGGCGTCAGTGGGTCGGGCAAGAGTTCGCTGGTGCGCGAGATCATCCGTGAGCAGTTGATGAAAGACCTCAACGGCGCGGAGAAAGTCAAACCCGGCAAGCACACACGCATCAACGGCAAGCAGTATTTGGACAAAGTGATCGACATCGACCAGTCGCCGATCGGCAGAACGCCGCGCAGCAACCCCGCGACCTACATCAAGCTGTTCGACGAGATTCGCGATCTTTACGCCCGCCTGCCGGATGCCAAGGTTCGCGGCTACAAGCCGGGACGCTTCAGTTTCAACGTCCACACCGGCAAAAAAGGCGGCGGGCGCTGCGAGGCCTGCGAAGGCAACGGCAGCAACCGCATCGAGATGGATTTCCTCGCCGATTTGTGGGTCACTTGCCCGGTGTGCGCAGGCCGGCGGTTCAACCACGAGACGTTGCAGATCCTCTACAAAGGCAAGAGCATCGGCGACGTGCTCGAAATGGACTTGCAGGATGCGCTCGCACATTTC
This sequence comes from Planctomycetota bacterium, assembly GCA_022565195.1. The sequence goes on from JADFJZ010000330.1 coordinate 2,527, forward strand.
GAGAACATTCCGAAGATCCGCCACAAGCTGCAAACGCTGCACGACGTCGGGCTCGATTACCTCAAAGTCGGCCAGCCCTCAAACACGCTCTCCGGCGGCGAAGCCCAGCGCGTCAAGCTGGCCCGCGAACTGGTCAAGAGATCGACAGGCCGCACGCTGTACATTCTCGACGAGCCGACCACTGGGTTGCACTTCGACGATATCAAGAAGCTGCTGGCGGTGCTGCACGGCTTCGTAGACGCCGGCAACACTGTTTTGGTCATCGAGCACAATCTGGATGTCATCAAGACCGCCGACTGGGTCATCGACCTCGGCCCCGAAGGCGGCGATGAAGGCGGACGGATCGTCGCCGAGGGAACGCCGGAGGAAGTAGCCCATGTTCGAGAGTCCCATACCGGCGGGGCGCTGAGGCTCGTGCTCGGAATGGAAAAGAGAAAAGAGAAAAGAGAAAAAACAAGACAACGAGCCGCAGGCTTTCCCGGCGCGCCGGGACGCGGATCATCATCGCTGAACGACCGCTGCATTCGCGTGCTCGGCGCTCGGCAGCACAACTTGAAAGACATCTCCGTCGATATTCCCCACCGGCAGACCACGGTTTTCACGGGCCTGTCCGGCAGCGGCAAGAGTTCGCTGGCAATGGACACGCTGTACACCGAAGGCCAGCGGCG
>JADFJZ010000006.1 GCA_022565195.1 Planctomycetota bacterium
GCCTCCCCAGCATGCTCTCAACATATCCTTTTTCACGCGCTTCTTCTATTACCTTTTTTAAATATTCCTTTAAATCCGCGTAATGGTTAAAGTATATGTCGAGAAAATCTTGTGCTTCATGAGGTGAAATGCCGGTTCGCATTGAGAGTCCGAATGCATTCATTCCAAAGAGTACCCCAAAGTTCACCTCTTTTGCTCCTGAACGCATTGTAGAGTCAACATCCTTTTCGTCTACATTATTTATTACCGCAGCGGTCTCTCGGTGAATGTCCGCACCTTTTTTAAAAGCTTGAATCATATTCTTGTCATTTGCTAAATGCGCCGCTATCCGAAGTTCTATTTGAGAATAGTCTGCGGCAAGTAGCACCTTACCTTTTGCCGCTATAAAAGATTTTCTGATTTCATTTCCAATTTCTAGCCTTATTGGAATATTTTGAAGATTAGGATTAGTTGACGAGAAACGGCCGGTCGCCGTGCCCGTCTGATTGTAGGTAGTATGAATTCTTCCTGTATTTGGATTTATAAGTCTGGGAAGAGGTTCAAGATAGGTGGTCATTAGTTTATTAAGCTCACGATACGTTAGAATCAATTCAATTATTGGGTGGGTTTTTCTTATTTTTTGCAGCTCACTTGCAGCTGTAGAGATACCTGTTTTTCCACTCTTTAAAAAGTCGGCAGGTATTTTTAGTCTCGAAAAAAGAATCTCTTTTAACTGCTGAGGGGAGTTAATATTAAACTCACCACCCGCAGTCTTATAAATGTCTGCTATCAAGTTATCAAGTTTATGAGCAACTTTTTTACTCAGTTTAGTAATCTCTTTAACATCAATAGTAATACCGACTCGCTCCATTTTTTCAAGTATAGGAATAAGCGGCATCTCTACATCATAAAAGACGTTATCTAATTTTTTTTCTGTTAATCGTTTTTCAAATACCGTATAGAGCTGCCAGGTAAAATCTGCATCAGCGCATGCATACGGAATTAAGTCTTTTTCAGGAACAGCGTCCATAGAGATCTGTTTTTTACCAACGCCGATAAGTTCTTCTATCTTCGTCATCTGATGTCCGAACTCTATAAATGTAAGATTCTTCAATGATTGCTCTCGCGTACCCGTCGATAAAAGATGTGCTGCAATCATCGTATCAAAAAAGAGTCCTTCCACATCAAAGCCTGCGGTTTCGGCGGTGGCCCCTGCGCCGGACATTCGGATTGCTCTTCCCGATTTCTCGTTCACCGAGCGGAGCGGGCAAGCGCTGTCCATGAAAGATTTGCTCGGTCGTGTGTGGATCGCGGATTTCATTTTCACGAGCTGTGCCGGGCCGTGTCCACAGATGAGCCGTCACATGCAGCGTCTGCAAACGGATCTGGCCGACCTGAAGTCGTTGCGACTGGTTTCCTTCTCCGTTGACCCCGAACGAGACACGCCGGAAGTGCTGCGCACGTATGGCGAGCGTTACGACGCCGACCCGCAGCGCTGGCTATTCCTCACGGGCCCGATGGATCGGATTTACGACATCGCCATCAAAGGCTTCAAGATCACGGTGGAAGCCGCCCGCGAAAACAATCAAATCATCCACGACACGCGATTCATCCTCGTTGATGCGGCGGGCATGATCCGCGGTTACTACGACAGCACCTCAGCCGAAGCTCTTGAGCGATTACGCCGGGACGCCTCGGTACTCGAAAACCGCGGCGGGGCTTAGTGTCTGTTTCCGATCTTCCCGCCATCAACGCCTCTTTGAACGGCCTGGCCACGGTCTTGCTGCTGGTCGGCTATGGACTGATCCGTCGCCGGCATCGATCTGCCCACAAATGGATCATGATCAGTGCGTTCGGCGTATCTGTTGTGTTTCTGACTTGCTACGTGGTGTATCATCTTAATACTCAAGTGGTCACGCCGTTCACGGGCGTCGGATTTGTCAGGATAATTTACTTCACAATGCTGGTCAGTCATATTGCATTGGCGGCGACGGTGCCTCCACTCTGCCTGGTGACCTTGTATCGCGCCTGGCGGGGACAGTTCGACAAACATCGACGCATCGCTCGAATTACCTTCCCCATTTGGCTCTACGTTTCCGTGACAGGGGTGATCATCTATCTCGTGCTCTACCATCTCTATCCCACATTGGGAAATGATTGACGCAGTGAGGGTTCTGCCCTATAAGACGGCCCTGATAGTTGTGGTTGCGGTCAACAATTTGCGCGGGTCAGCTCCAGGGTGAGTCCGATCCACTGCCCCGCTCGATCGTCGTGCCGGGCGAGGAGGATCGCGCGTCAGGCGGAGGCGTCGGCGCTGCGATCTGCGAGTTTTTGAACATAGGGCGCCTGAACCGCTTGGCAGGTACATCGTAATGAAGCACTTGAGTCAGCGATTTTCACTACCGCCGGACATCTCTGAACACGGCTATCAGATTGATCGATTGATCAACTTCCTGCATTACTTCATGTTCTTTCTGTTTGTGGCGTGGGGCATCTTCATCATTTACTGCCTGATCCGTTTTCGGCAGCGTCCCGGACACAGCGCAACTCATGCGCCGGTGAAGAGCTTTCTTCCGAAGTTCGGAGAACTGTTGGTCGTCGTTGTGGAGGTGGTTCTGCTGGTCGGCTTTACCATGCCCGTGTGGGCCGATCTCAAGGACCATTCGCTGTTTCCAAAGAAGGGCGAGGGGTTGGAAGTGCGCCTCGTAGCCCAGCAGTTCGCCTGGAACTTCCACTATCCAGGCCCGGACGGCGTCTTCGGGCCGACGAAGATCGAACTCGTGGACGAGACTGAGAATCCCGTCGGCCTGGATCGAAGCCATCCCGATGCCAAGGACGACATCACCACCATCAATCAATTGCACGCTCCGGTGGGCAAGACAGTACACGTCCGCCTCAGCTCCAAGGATGTGATCCACAGCTTTTCGATACCGCTGCTGCGGGTCAAGCAGGATGTCATTCCCGGCATGGAGATTTCCATCTACTTCAAAGCCACGAAGACGAGCGACGAAGTGCGAACAATACTGCAGCGCACCGTGCCGGTTCCTGCCGAAGGCGACGATGAGCAATTCATCAAGCTGCTGAGCAAGCAAGTCTTGATGGAAGACTATGGCACGGGCGCCGCGCGCGGCGACTCGATTGACGAGGCCTCGCTGGCGGCTCTGCGGCAGGCGGGGACTAAGGAATTCGACGTCGGTCCCGCGTCTCCGGTCGAGATCCATTGCACCCAACTCTGCGGGCTCAATCACTTCAGCATGCGTGGCTTCTTCACCGTGGAGACCGAAGAGGAATTTGCCAAGTGGATGGAGCAGCAGGCCTTGTTCATCGTCGATGACGAGGACGACTGGGGTGATGAGGACGAAGAGGAAGAGGATGACGAAGAGGAAGACGGCGAAGAACAGCACTAGGCTTTGCCTGAAAACATCCAAGGAGCCGCAGATCCCGGCGCGCCGGGAAAATCCTGACTTGTCGGGAGTCTGCGCGAGGCCTCGCGCGGGTTAAAACCCGCGGCTCCTTGAAAGAATCCGAGTTTTCAGATAGAGCCTAATCGGGCTGGAGTGACCCCGGCCTGTCCGGGCGAATTTGTAGAAGGAATCGCACCACATGACAACCCTCTCAGCACACGCGGGCTACGCGAATCACGCGTCTGGCCACGAACTGAGTTTCATTCGCAAGTGGGTGTTCTCCGTGGATCACAAGGTCATCGGCGTGCAGTATGCCCTGACGGCCCTGATGTTCCTGGCGTTCGGCTTGACGCTGATGCTGGTCATGCGCTGGCAACTGGCCTATCCCGGCGAACCGGTGCCGATCATCGGCACGCTGATCGGCTTGTCGCTGTTTGATACGGGCACGGGATTGCTGCTGCCGGAGGGTTACAACTCGCTGGGAGCGATGCACGGCACGATCATGGTATTTCTCGGCGTGGTGCCGCTGGCCGTCGGCGGGTTCGGCAACTATGTTCTGCCGCTGCAAATCGGCGCGCCGGACATGTCCTTCCCGCGGTTGAACATGGCCAGCTACTGGGCCTTCTTCGTCGGCGGCGTGGTCATGCTGACGAGCTTCTTCGTGCCCGGCGGGGCGGCCAATTCCGGATGGACGTCGTATGTGCCGCTTTCCGTTATCGCCAGCACCGGCCAGACCTATTGGTTGGTCGGCATGGTGTTCCTGATCACTTCGTCGCTGCTGGGCTCGGTCAATTTTATCGTGACCACGATTCACTTGCGCGCCAAAGGAATGTCGCTCATGCGGATGCCGTTCTTTGTGTGGGCCCAATTAGTCACCGCGTTTCTTTTGCTGTTGGCTTTTCCGCCGCTCGAAGCCGCCAGCGTACTGCAACTGATGGACCGGCTCATGGACACCAGTTTCTTCCAGCCCAGCGGGTTGATCGTCAGTGGCGAAGTCCAGACCCAGTACAGCGGCGGTGGAAGCCCGCTGCTGTGGCAACATTTGTTCTGGTTCCTGGCCCACCCGGAAGTGTACGTGCTGATCCTGCCCGCCATCGGCATCGTCGGCGAGGTGCTGGCCAACAACACGCGCCGGCCACTGTGGGGTTACAAGTCGCTGGTGTACTCGACCGTCTTGCTCGGCTTTTTGTCCTTCACGGTCTGGGCCCATCACATGTTCATCACGGGCATGGGCACGTCGATGAGCTGGTTCTTCGCCGTGACGACGATGATCATTTCAATCCCGTCGGTCGTCATCCTGACTTGTTTTATCCTCAGCCTGTGGGGCGCGTCGATTCGCTTCAACGTCCCCATGCTGTTCGCGCTGGCCTTTCTGCCGATGTTCGCCATTGGCGGCTTGACCGGCCTGCCGCTGGGCCTGCCGACCTCGGACATCCATCTGCACGACACTTACTACGTCATCGCGCATTTTCATTATGTGGTCGCGCCCGGCACGATCATGGCTTTGTTCGCCGGCATTTATTACTGGTTCCCCAAGGTCACAGGCCGGAAAATGAGTACCGTTTTAGGCCACCTGCACTTTTGGCCGACGTTCATTTCGATGAATGTTGTGTTCATGCCGATGTTCTTCGTCGGGCTCCGGGGCGTCTCCCGGAGGTTGTATGACCAGACCAACTACTTACTCGGCGAGGACGTGCAGAGTCTCACGGTGATGTCGTCGTGGGGGGCCTGGATGCTCGGGGCGGTGCAGATTTTCTTTGTCATCAACTTCTTCCGCAGCATTTTCTGGGGCGAGAAGGCCTCGGCGAATCCGTGGAACGCGACCACACTGGAATGGTGCGCTCCCTCGCCGCCGCCGCACGGCAACTTTGCCAAGACGCCGGAAGTGTACTGCGGGCCCTATGAATACAGCGTGCCCGGCAAGAGCAAGGATTACTGTCCTCAGTTTGAATCACAGGAGTCGTAGAGCGTGTCGAGCGAAGTACTTCCATACACAGTCGAACCCCATCCAGTAACGGGTCTGTACAGCGGCAAATTCGGTATCTGGCTGTTCCTGGCATCGGAGATCATGTTGTTCGGCGGGCTGTTTTCGACCTACATTCTGCTGCGCGTTGGCGCGGCGGAGGGCAGTTGGCCGGTCGGAGAAGAAGAGACTCATTTGAGCGTCAACATCGGCATGCTCAACACGATCGTGCTGATCATGTCGAGCATCACGATGGTCATGGCCTGGGCGGCGCTGAAGATGAAGAACATCGGCCAGGCCCGCGGTTGGCTGGCTGCGACGCTGGCGCTCGCCGTTTTCTTCCTGGTGGTCAAGATCGGCTGGGAGTACGGGCCCAAGTTCGAGCACGGCCTTGTGCCGGCGACGAGCACATTCTATGCGATCTACTTCACGCTGACCGGCCTGCACGGCCTGCACATCGTTGGCGGGATTGTGGTCATCGCCTATTTCCTCCTGCCGGGCAGTGCGATGTGGAAGACCGACCCGGAGCGGTATACGAATCGCATCGAATGCACCGGCCTGTACTGGCATTTCGTTGATCTGGTTTGGATTTTCCTGTTTCCGACGTTATACTTGCTGTAGAGGGCAGGCTCAATGGCTTCCGACGCGCATGACATAAAGAAACACGTCAAGACTTACTGGATCGTCTTTGGTGCTCTGGCCGTCCTGACCGTCGTGACCGTCAGCGCCGCGAGCCTGGAGGTCTCCGTCGGCATGGGCATCTTCATCGCCATGGTGATCGCCGTCACCAAAGGTTCGCTGGTGGCGAGCTTCTTCATGCATTTAGTGTTCGACAAGAACCGGGGCATCGCTGCGTTGCTGCTGTTGAGCCTGATTTTCTTCATTTTATTGATGGCGATTCCGTCGCTGGTGGTCTTTGAGGCAATAAGTACCGGCAATGTCCCTTAAGGCATTTCATATTTTCTTTGTGTCCGTTTCCTTTCTGCTCTCGCTCGGCGTTTCATTTTGGGCGTTCGGGGGGTATTCGGGCGAGGAGGGCTCGGGCCATGTGCTTCTCGGCGGAGGGGCGGTTCTGTTCGCCGCGGCGCTGGTGTGGTACGGAAAATGGTTTCTGGGCAAGCTCAAGGACGTCAAGTGAAGGCCACAGGGACGGAACCGATTCCCGCATCCCACGAGCCGCAGACGCGCGTTTGGCGGCTTGTCCTGCCTGCGCTACTCGCAACTTTCTTACTTAGCGCTGAGCATGCCGCGGCCTGTCCGGTCTGCTTCGGTGATCCGGATTCAGACATGGCCCGGGGCGCGATGTGGGGCATCCTGGTGCTGGGCATTGTTGTCTATGGCGTGTTGATGGGCATGGTGGGCATCGGAGTGACTTGGTTCATCCGCGCCCGCAAGCTTGGTGAATAGGCCCTTATCCTCGATTCTCGGACGACCCACCGACCGCAGCACTCATTGACGCTTGAGTAGCGAGCCAAGCAAGGAGCCGCGGGCTTTAGCCTGCGCCAAGCCTCAAAATGGGCAGATCCGCCGGTTTCCCCACTCGCGCCGGTTTGGCAATCCATTCAAACATCAGTAAGTTGCTTCGCCCAAAGGGATTACGCCCCGCAGCCGGGTCGCCAATCCTTACTTTTTGGAAAAATGATGCAATGAAGGTTGACATTCGGCGAATTGTTTCAATGTTAGTATATGTTTCCGGGCTCCCTGTGGTTGGGCGCGCGGTCGAGTTGTTTGGATCGAACGGTTTCGAGAGTTATTTCCGTATCTCAAGGAGAAATGTCATGAGAAAATTGGGTCTTGCTCTGGGTTTGTTGGCCGGTGTCGCCTTCGTCTCTGCCGGAATGGCCGGTGACGGCTACGGCGACAAGAAGTTGGGGGATATAAAGAACAAGTGCTCGTGTCCGAGCAATACGGCGCGGACCGTCGCGTGGTGCGTGCCGTGTAACGGCGGTGTGGCCTTTGGGCATCAGGTCAAGTCCGAAAAGCTCGTGACCGCCCTGGCGGGTCATGAGGCCAAAGAGGACGGCATCAAGTGCAGCGGCTGCAAGACGGCTTTCAAGAACAGCGCCGATTGTGACCATTGCAAACTCGGCTTCCGCCACGGATTCTCCTTCCATTCGCCGGTATCCCTGGCGCTCGCCAGGGGTGATATCGTTGATGCGAGTACGATCGAATGCCCGCGCTGCAAGACCATCGCCGAAAAGGGCAAGGGCGAGTGCACCGGCTGCAAGGTGGGCATGGTCGCCAGCCTGATGTTCAAAGACAAGGAAGATTTCAAGTCCGCCAAGAAAGCGAATACGATCCTCGCCAAGGCCGTCAAGACGGCCACGAAGTGCGAAGGCTGTGCCGTCGCCATGGTCAGCGATGGTACCTGCGAAGGTTGCAAGATCTCCTTCAAGGAAGGCAAGAAAGTAACGGAGTCCAGAGGCGCGAAGACGGGCTCGGGCTACTAGCCCCTACGAAATTCTGTTCCTTTCCCCACGGGGCAGCAGCGCGAAAACGCGCCGCTGCCCTTTGGTGTTGCGCAAGATTGAGATCGTAGCCCGATTTCGCTACCCTGGTAGGGCAAATACGAGGCGAGGGTACACATGGCCGATCGACTGCGCGTCAACGAGATTTACAGGAGCATCCAGGGCGAGTCTTCCTGGGCGGGGTTGCCTTGTGTCTTTGTGCGGCTGACCGGCTGCCACCTCCGCTGCCATTACTGCGATACGGAGTATGCCTTTCACGAAGGTCGGTGGATGACGCTGGCGGAGATTCTCGCCCGTGTCTCTGAATATGAGATTCCCCTGGTCGAGATCACCGGCGGCGAGCCGCTGTTGCAGCCGGCCTGCGGAGAACTTGCCCGGCGGCTGCTCGATCTCGGCCTGACCGTGTTGTGCGAGACTTCGGGCGCTCTGCCGATCGATCGCCTTCCGCCCGAGGTGATCAAGATCATGGATTTGAAGTGCCCGTCGTCCGGCGAGGTCGAACGCAACGACTGGTCCAACATCGATCGGCTCGGGCCGCACGATGAAGTCAAGTTCGTGATCGGCGATCGCGCGGATTTCGAGTGGGCGGCCAAGGTGATCGAGCGCTACGAGTTGGCGAAGCGATGTGGGGTATTGATGTCGCCGGTGTTCGGCGAAATCGAGCCCCCGCAACTCGTGGAGTGGGTTCTTTCGGAGCAGTTGCCCGTGCGGTTTCAGCTTCAAATGCACAAGTTCATTTGGTCCCCGACGGAGATCGGCGTATAGCATGAAAGCGGCGATCGTCTTACTTTCGGGCGGCCTGGATTCCGCCACGGTCGGCGCCATGGCCCGGGAACAGGGGTTTGCCCTGCACGCCCTGAGCTTCGACTATGGCCAACGCCACGTGTACGAGCTGGCGGCTGCCCGGCGGATCGCCGACGCGCTTGAGGTACACGAACATGTGCTGCAAACGATCGATTTGCGTGCCTTCGGCGGGTCGGCGCTCACCGCCGACATCGACGTTCCCAAGGACCGTCCGGACATCGGCGGCACCGGGATCCCCGTCACCTATGTGCCGGCCCGCAACACGATTTTCCTGTCTTTCGCGCTGGCCTTTGCCGAAACACGCGGCGCCGACGACATTTTCATCGGCGTCAACGCGCTGGATTATTCCGGCTATCCGGACTGCCGGCCTGAGTACCTCGCCAAGTTCCAGGAACTCGCCCGGCTGGCCACTCGGGCCGGGGTCGAGGGGCGGGCCATTGCGATCCACGCCCCGCTGATCGAGATGAACAAGGCGGAAATCATTCGGACGGGAATTCGGCTGGGCGTGGATTACAGCCAGACCACCAGCTGCTATGATCCGGACTCGCGGGGATTGGCGTGTGGCCGATGTGATAGTTGCGTACTTCGCATGAAGGGCTTCGCCGACGCCGACGTCGCGGATCCCACGCGCTACCAGCGGGACGCATCTCCGCCGGCAAGTGTTGAAATCGCAGCTCGGGAAAGCACATGATTGTTTCAACCGCTACAACGACGGATTCGACTGCGAAGGCGCCTGCTGCCACAGCCGGCACGGTCCGGCTGATCAAGACATTCACGTTCGAGGCGGCGCACCGGCTGCCGCACATGCCGCCGGACAACAAGTGCTACCGCCTGCATGGCCACAGCTTCAAAGTGGATTTGGTCTGCGCGGGACGCCCCGATCCGCACACGGGTGTTTTGATCGATTTCGCGGAAATCAAGCGCGCCTTTGAGCCATTTTACGACATGCTGGACCACCATTACTTGAACGAAGTTGCGGGGTTGGAGAACCCGACGGCGGAGAACATCGCCATTTGGATCTGGAGCAAGGTCCGACCGCTGATCCCGACACTCGCCGAAGTCCGTGTTCACGAGACCTGCACATCCGCCTGCGAATACCGAGGATCGGGCGTGTGATTACGTGAGTAAGTAAGTGAGTGGGTAAGTAGGTGCGTGCGAGTGAGTGTCTCGTTTAGCGGCGACCCGCAGGGGAGCGCGGGGGAATTGCGGAATGCGGATTTCGGATTGCGGATTGTGGAATCCGAAGCAGAGATCGGTTTCAGTAGAACATCACGCGTTGCAGAACCAGGTTGATCACAATGCCGGATCCGTCCATTCTTGAAACTTTCGACAATCCGTATCCCGATCGCGAATACGAGATCGAGATTGACTGCCCGGAATTCACCAGCGTGTGCCCCAAGACGGGCCAGCCCGATTTCGGCGCCATCAACATCACCTACGTCGCCGACCGCTCGTGCATCGAACTCAAGAGCCTCAAGCTCTACCTGCAGGGCTATCGCAACGAGGGCATCTTCTACGAGGCCGTCACGAACAAGATTCTGGACGACCTCGTCAAGGCCTGTGCCCCTCGGCAAATGACCCTCACCAGCAAGTGGACCGCCCGTGGCGGCATCACCAGCACGATCACATGCCGTTATCCGAGTGATTGATCCGGTTTTCTTGCCGCAGAGCACGCAGAGCTATCAGCGTCACTCTGAATAAAGCTGGCTGAGCAGGCGGACATTTAAGCCGGGCCCTTTAGGGTGCGGACCGAGCTGTCGTATGATGGCTGCGGGTCCGCAGCCTGAAGGCTACGGCTCAAGAATTGCCTCATGAGCGTGTGACCTCGATCAAGCGCATCAGGCGCCCGGTATCGCAGCGACGGCATCTTTCTTCAGCGCCATCATTCGCAAGCTGGCCAGGGCCGCCTGGGGGTTGTTCAGTTGGCCGACCAGCCACTTCTTGAGCGTCATGTGATAGAGGCGATATTGATTGGCGAGGTGGAATTCGACCACTTGGAGGGCCTTGCGAATGGCCGCGGAGGTCAGACGATTCGTACCCTCGCGGTGGGCGGTTGCTCGGGCGAAGAACAGCACGGCGTTGAAGTCCAGAATGTGCTGGTGCATACCGGCAACGAGAGAGAGGTTCTTCGACAGGGCGGTGCGCTGCCAGAAGCGCGAGCGAAAGTAGCGCAGCAGCAATGCGGTCGAATCGTCTTCCAGCCGATCGCCGACGTCGTGGCGCATCACGTCGCGAACACTGATGTTGCACTCCAAAAGCCGCGAGGCATAGGCGCCGTTTTGCGTCGCCAGCGACATCAATCGCGGGATCAAGAGCAGCCGCTGGCTAAAACCCATCGATTCCATCGAGCCGTTCGGCACGGTATCGGGATACAACGTCGCCGTGAACAGCATCTTGGCCGACGTCGGAATGTCCGGCACTCTGTTAAATTTATGAATCGGCGGAATGTCGGGCATGTCCGGCAGCGGCCGATCCGCACGGAGCATTTCAAGCATCGCAGTTGCGTTGTCGCGGCTTTCTGACTGCTTGTTCTCTCCGACCCACATGAGCGTAGCAAGCAATTCCGCGAATCGCTGCCACAGATCGCCTTCATGATCCGGTGCGAAGATGCGCATGGCCCGCTCGTGCAGGGCGTCGCTCTCCGCCATCGACACTTCGATCGGCCCCGCGAGCTTCACGGCGGCCTCTGGATCAACGGGAGTCGTGCTCAGTTTGACCAAGTGCTTGATTTCGTCAGCCTGTTTAATGATGGGCGTTCCGCTGCGCTGCTGAACGGCGGGGCAGCCGTAGTTGGCGGACACGCGATCGTCGGTTGGTGCGGGAGAGGGAATGAGCGGGAACTGCCTGCACATGTGCGGCTTGGCAGGCGCGCCGAGTTCCTTATGGATAATGCACAATCCGTCGGTATCCAGAAACAGGCACTTGTTACCTTCGCCCTTGGCCAGTTCGAAATAGCCCGGCGGAACCTGCTTGCCGTCGGAGTAGTATGTCTTGCCGGCGAGTTGCGGGTAAGCGCTGAAATCGTGCGCCTCGATGGCGGGCACTTTGTCTTTTTCGATGAGTGTGCGCCACGGCTGATTGCAACACGCTGTACAGGAGCCGCACGAAAAGTTGACTGAATCGTCGATGACTTGAAGACGCACGACACTCCTCCACAACCGATTCTCCATGCCCGGCACTCCGGACATTCATCGGCTCGCGGTGTGGCGCGCTTGACAGAGGCTCAGAAACCCGTTCGGCGATCCGCAACTGTCTGATGCGGATTCCAGGATGGACGTGCTCCGATAACAAATCCGCAATCCGCAATCTACAATCCGCAATTGCATTACTCGGTGTGTTTGTCGAGTTCTTCGCGGTACATGGCCACACAACCCTGCGGTGCAACCACCCGGGAGTTT
>JADFJZ010000331.1 GCA_022565195.1 Planctomycetota bacterium
TTGTCGAGGGCGTAGACGTGCAGGTGCTCGGCGAGCGGCGCGAGGACGAACTGGAAGCTGTCGGCAGACGCGGTGCCGCCGCCCCCGTGCAGCAGGATCGTGTGAGCGTCGCCGGAGCCTGCTTCGTAGTAGCGAAGCCGGCCGTTCGACAGGTCCACGAAGTATTCGTACCGAGAGATGTCGGGAAGCAACACCCGTTCCTCCGGCGCATCAAGCAATTTTCGCGCAACCTATCACCGCACCCACAGCCTCACAACCGGCCAATGCGAGCATGGCGCAACGAGCCGCCCGAGCCCCTAGGTGACCGGCGTCTGCGCTCGAGCCCGAGTCGGGCTGGCATTGCGATACTGTTGATGCCACGATGACAGGACCCACCAAGGGCGGGTAGGAGCAGAGCCATGGTGACCAGCACCAAGGGCATCAGCAGCGGTGTGAACAGCCAAACGTATGTGAAGATTCTGTTGAAATGAAATGCTCCGAGCGGTGAGATAGCGAACCAGGCAGCAAGGCTCAACCACAGCGTGTACAGAAAATATCGCCCCATGCTTTGCCAAGCACGCGAGAGCCAGGAGCTGACGCGATGCTGGCCCTTCGATGTAATTACGCCGACCTTGCGGCCCATCGCGTCGGCGGCGTGCGTATTCTTTGGGCTCATCGAGCGGATCCCCGCCAGCCGAGGCAACACGGGTGTGAGATAGATGATCCCCAGAGTGGCCACGAACGACAGTTGAAAACCCGCCTGAAACAACTGCAGAGGCTCCCAGATCAAGAGAATCAGCGCGGCAAGGGATATGCTGTTCAGCATGTTTGTTGGTTTCCGAAAGATGTATCCGAGGCAGATCATCGTGCCGATGACGGTGGCGCGGAGAACGGACGGTCTGGGTTCGACCACCAGCGCGTAAACGATCAGGGTCGCCAGCACGAGAAGAGCCGTCAGTCGCTTGGATAGACCCGCCAATCGGCCCAATCCCCAGCCGAACAGGCCGAGCATTCCCACATGCATACCACTCAACGCCAGGAAATGGGACGTGCCCGTCCGCTCGAACGCCGCATAAATGTCGCGGTCTAACTGAGATCGTTGCCCGAGGACCATCGCGTTCAACAGAGAGCGCTCGCCGAGTTTATCCTCGAGCACGTCGTCAAGAAGCAGCGTTGTCGCTTCGAGCCGCAACCGGTCCAGCGCACGTCTCCATGCGGGCCCCGGCCGGGCTTCTTTCGTGATGGCTTCGGGGTATTTGCAGGTGAGCCCGGCGTGGATGCCCTGGCGGCGTTTGGCGAGGGCCCAATCGAACTGCCCGGGGTTGCGCGGCGCCGACGGCTTGTAAAGCCGGCCGAAAATGCGGACACGATCTCCACAATACAAATCAAACACTGGCTCTCGAACGGTCACATCCACCAGGCCGCGCAGTTCGACCGGGCCGTCCTCGCCTTCGGCGTGTTCCAGCGCGACGATGAACTTCGTTCGCGGCGGGCGATCGAGCACGCCGGAAATCGACATCGGCGCAGGCTTCACCAGCCGCGGCGAAGTGACAATTTGGCCGATGACCGTCGCGTCGAAGGGCTCCTCACCGACGTAACGAGCGACATGATCGTCCGGCAAGTGGCGAAAGTGCGCATCGTGCAGCAATCCGCCCGCCGCCGCGGCACATGTCGCCAGCAGCATATTGTTGAGCAATGACGACGGGAGCGCCACGAGCCGCGGGCGAATAGAATCCGACTTGTCGGCAGCCCGCGCGGACGCGCTCACAGAGCGCCTTGTTCCGCCGGCGGAGTCACGCGCGCCGCGAAACTCCTCGGCGAGCGTGCACGCCAGCACCGAAGCGCCGGCGACGACGAAGACTGTGATGTAAACGCCCGTGCCCCACGCCCAGGCGGCGTCGGCTGCGATGCCGACCACCAACCCCAGCGCCAGCGGAAACAGCGGCGCCGGCGGATGAGGCCGTTTGACCTCTTCCCTGCCGAGTTCATCCAGGTAAAATGATTCCAGCAGCGACTCCGACATGAACGAGCAGTATATCGCCGATCAGAGTACATCAAGGATCCATTCGGTTATTCAAGGAGCCGCAGACCTTGACACGCGGGTGTCAAGGATCAGTCTGCGCGATGCAGCGAAGTCGAAATATGTCACAAGAATCATCGAAGCGTCTGAACTTACTTGAGCACACAGCGTCCAGGAAAACACATGAAGAAACTCACAGCCGGTGGAGGATTTCCGGCGATCCGCTACGCCTGGAAGCAGGCCCGGCGGTCGGGCGGGCTTTGGAAGTTCTACCGGGCGTTGCGCAGCAGGAATACGTGCAAGACCTGTGCCCTCGGCATGGGCGGCCAGCGCGGCGGCATGGTCGATGAATCAGGCCGATTTCCCGAAGTGTGCAAGAAGTCGATGCAGGCCATGGCCGCGGACATGCAAGGCCGCATCGACCCGGAGTTCTTCGAGCGCTACAGCCTGGAGCAATTGGCCACCTTCACCCCGCGCGAAATGGAACATCTCGGCCGGCTGGCCGACCCGCTTTACGCCGGGCCGGAAGACACGCACTACCGCGTGATTTCCTGGGATGAAGCGCTGGCCAAGTGCGTCGAACAATACCGCCGCACGAAACCGGAGCAGAGCTTCTTTTACGTCAGCGGCCGATCGTCAAACGAGGCGGGTTTCCTGCTGCAACTCTTCGCCCGCATGTACGGCACCAACAACGTCAACAATTGCAGCTACTACTGCCACCAGGCCAGCGGCGTGGGACTGAGCAGCGTGCTCGGCAGCGGCACCGCAACGATCGTCCTGGAAGACGTCAAGCACTGCGACTTGCTTTTCGTGATCGGCGGGAACCCCGCCTCGAATCACCCTCGCCTGATGCGCCTGATGATGGACCTGCGCCGTCGCGGCGGGACCGTCATCGTCATCAATCCAATGGTCGAGACCGGCCTGGTGCGCTTCAAAGTCCCGTCAGACCCGTGGAGCCTGCTGTTCGGCTCGGAAATCGCCAGCCACTACATTCAGCCGCACATCGGCGGCGATCTGGCACTGCTTTGCGGGATCGCCAAACGCATCGACGAAATGGGCGCGGTCAATGAGCGCTTTGTCGAGACCTGCACGGACGGCTGGCCCGAGTTTCGCGACATGATCCGGCAACTCGGCTGGTCCGACATTGTGGCTGCCTCCGGCGTCGAGCGCGAGCAGATCGACACCATCGC
>JADFJZ010000332.1 GCA_022565195.1 Planctomycetota bacterium
GTTCCCCGGCATGCGCTCGTATCGCCAGGCCGGCGGGTCTTCCAATTCCTTCGGTGGATTGGTGCGCGTGGTTCAGCAAAGACCGAAAACCTCGATCAAAACGAAGCGCGGACGACGTTGACTTACTCCGGCCGAATCACGCCGTGGCATCGAGGTCCGATAATCGGCGGCTTCAGCGAAGTGCGACCGTTTCCGCTGTCTCGCTGACCCGGTTCCACTGCCTTAGCAACAGCATACAAGTGGCCGAGCCAGTACACCGATCTCAAGTGTGGTGCCGCAGCGATTCAATGGATGCCTGCGCCCGCCAATGAGCCGATGAATCCCAAGCCGTCCGGGCTTGCTTATCGACCGCTAGGAAACAGTGCTTTCTTTCGCGCTAAGAGCTCAGAAACGACGAAAGGTGGATTTGATGAACCCAAAACTGCCGCCGGCAATGGATGTGGATGAAGTCGATGTGGCGGGCTACGGCTCGGCCCAGTCGACCAGCAGTTCCAACAGAGCAGTGGATGCGCCTCCCGATTCACTGCAAGCCTCGTTGGCGCAGGATGAGCGCGCCGGATCGGAGCGCGACTTCTTCGACGATTTGGTCGAAACGACCGGCGAGAGCTGGTGGGGCCATTGTACCCCCGCCGGGAAACACCGGCTGGTCAGACGCGGGAAGATCGTCGCAGCGTCCCTGCCGCTCGGGCCGGACTATTCCGTCTTGGAAATCGGCGCGGGCGCCGGAGCCTTGACGCTCGCCGTGTTGGCGGCCAGCCCCGCGGCCCGGTTGACTGTGACCGACGTGTCACCGCGTTCGCTGGAGGCGCTGAAGGAACGAGCCGTGCAATACACGAACCTGCAATACGAAGTGCAGGATGGCGTCGCACTCACTTACGCCGCCCAATCTTTCGACGCCGTCATTGGGAATTCGATCCTTCATCATCTTTCGCCGCAGCGCTGTCTCGGCGAGCTGTTCCGCGTTCTGCGGCCGGGCGGCTCGCTGTTGTTCTTTGAGCCCAATCAATTGAATCCGCAGGTGGCGTTCGAGAAAACGCTCGGCCGATTGCTGATGGCCGACGTCATCCAGGTGTCTCCGACCGAACGCACTTTTGCACGGTGGACCTACGCACGCTATTTGCGAAGCTCCGGATTTGGCTCCGTGCGAGTCAAGCCGTTCGACTTCTTGCACCCCTCGACGCCTCGGATGGCGATTGGGCTGGTTGATGCTTTGGGGCGGTTTGTCGAGCATGTGCCGCTACTCCGTGAAGTCTCGGGCTCGCTGTTACTCCAGGCCAAGCGCCCCGAATAGGACTCACATTCATGGCGCATCCAGCGCAGGCAATGACGCGAGTGAAATGATCGCAGAATCGACGCCGGCGGGTGCAGAGTCGGGGGTAGACGTCGCACAATGATCACACCGCTGAACGGCAAAAATAAGTGGAACATCTGCCAGGGCTGGGCGGCAGACTATTTCATCATCCTACCGGTGGTGTTGCTGGCATTGTGGGTCCGTCTGCGCACACTCGATTCGGCGAGTCTGTGGTGCGATGAAATCGCCCAGGTCGCCGGCTACTACTTCGATGGCTACAAGCAAGTCATGTATTGGGCGGCACGCTTTGCGCAACCGCCGCTCGACTATTGGATCGGCTGGTCGGTGTACAAGTTCGCGCAGGGCGAATTCGCCGCCCGGCTGCCGGCGGCGATCTTCGGCACGCTGACCGTGCTGATCGCCTACGTGCTCGCCCGCCGCATGGTTGGGCGAGGGGCGGCTTCGCTGATTGCCATCGGCCTGGCGACCTCGCCGCACATGATCCATTACAGCCAGGAGGCCAGGCCGTATGCGATCTTCTGGTTCACGCTCCTGCTGTCCGTGTGGCTGCTGGCCCGGGCATGGGAGCGCAATCGCCTGAGCGACTGGGCGCTGTTCCTGCCCGCGATCGGTTGCTGTCTGCTGACGCGCTCATTGGGTTCACTGATGATGACCACAGGAATGGGAGTCTGGGCGCTGGCGGATCTGGCCCGACGGTTCCGAACCGAGCGACAGGACTTCTTCCGCAACTTCTTCCGGCATCACGGCACGCGGCTGTCGATCTGCCTTTTGATCGCCTGGGCGCCGGCTTTGTACATCCTGCAATACATCCTGCACCGCAGCCGTAAGTTTGCTTATCTCGCGCGGGATGCGGGTGAGGCGTTTGACTGGCGGGGCAATATGGTTGCCATCGGCCAGGCGCTACAAGCCGTCGCAACCAGCGCCATGCCGATTGCCTTAGTGCTCGTGCCGCTGGGTGTTGTCGGTTTGGCGTGGTACCTGCTGCGTCCATCCAGCGCTCACCCTCCGCCGCAGCGAGTCATCGTGGTGCCCGTCCTGATCGGGTTCGGCGTGCATGCCATTGTGTACGCCTTCATGGTCGACGACACCGTGCCCAAGTACGCATACTGGGGCTACTCGCTGCCATTCGTCTATCTGGGCGCCGGCTGCGCAGTCGAGCGCTTCACCACCTGGCTGCGGCAGCGGTCGCCTGTTCCAATCATCGCGATGCGGACTGGGTCGTTGATTTTTCCGTAACCGAAATAGGCAGCGCCGAGGCCCGCACCACTGACCGCGCCGGCGGCGATTGTAACGTTAAATTCGCCTTTGCCCGATGTGACATCAACGCTTCCTGGCGGGCCATTTATAATACTGGACCCTGGTGAATTGCCATACACGATAGTCTCTGTTCCAACCGTTGTATTCGCATTCACTTGATTTGCACCTGTTAGGTATCCGCAAATATTTTTATGATAGACCGTAATAAGAATTGTTTCTCCAGGTGAGGGATTGGTTTTTGAGGCTTGGATCTCAAACCAATCATCGGCTTGACCTGCACTACCTTGAAAATCAACATTCGGAATATTAATGTTGTTTTCTGTAACATTGGACATCGTAGTTGTAACGGACGAGTCTTTGACACCGTTAATGACTAAATTAAATTGTGACCCTACACCACTGCCCGGTATGGCCGTAAGGTTCAACGTTACATTATCGCCGTAGAAGCAAACCTTATCGATCGTATTGCCGAAACCTGGCCCCACATCATAATTGTTCTCATCCCCGCCCGTTGCAGGATCAAGGCTCTCGTTAAAATAGATGTGAACGATCCACGGCGTATCCATTTCTACACGAACGATCTCCGGTGCTGCCGAATCAATTGGTTGAAAGATGG
>JADFJZ010000333.1 GCA_022565195.1 Planctomycetota bacterium
CTAAAGTTGGTGGCAAACAAGAATTTCCGCTTGCGAGTTACCCGCCGGGGTGCCGCTGGCGGCTGGCCCGCCAGTGCATGGACTGACCGACACTGGCAGACAAGCTGCCAGTGGCACCCCCGAAGTGCGCTACCCGCAAGTGTAGGGTGCGTTTGGTGCGCCATGCCCGTCGAACACAACTGACAACTGACAACTGTCAACTGACAACTGACAACTGACAAGTGTTTGACCCGTCGCTTGCGCTCCGGGCTCTGAGGCGACTGGGTCAAGGCCCGCTGCATGCTCGTCCGCAGCGTAAACGCTGCGGCTCCTCCCACTGGCGGCCACTACCTACTGCGCGGTGAGTTGTTCGGCGAGTTCGGCGGGGGTGGTGACGGGTTTTTCGCATTTGTAGTTGCGGCACACGAAGGCGGTCGGCTTGCCGTCCACCAGTTTCTTGCCCTTGATCAGCGGCGGGGCGTCGGGATGGGCGGCGTCGGCTGGGCGGGCCAGGGCGACGACCTTGTTGGGCACGTAGTTGCGGTAGACCTCGGCGACGAGGGCCTGCGTGGCGGGGTCGGCGGGGTTGCCGATGATGACGATCTCCTTCGGCTGGGTGTGGTAGAACATCGCGGTCCACAACATGCGGCGCATGTACCCGCGCGAAATCGTCCTGCCGAGGGCCTTCATGCTTCCGGCGGCGCGCGCGCGCAGTTCGGGCTTGTTCAAATGAATCGCCAGGCGCAGCAGATTGTGCGCCCCGGTTGAGTTGGGCGACGGCAGCGAGGCGTCACGCGGCAGCTTGGTGCGGAAAAACAGGCGCTCGCCGCCGGCGGCCGCGAAGTAGAACCCGCCGTCAATCGGATCTTGAAACGTCTCGATGAACGCATCGTTGAGCTGCACCGCCGCAGCCAGCCATTCGGGTTCAAAGGTGGTTTCGTAAAGCGTGATCATGGCTTCGACCACGTTGGCATAATCGGCGGCGGTGCCGTGGACATGCGACTTGCCGGCGCGATGCACGCGGAACAGCCGCCCGTCCTTGATCATTTCCTTGCGGATGAAATTGGCCGCTTCGGCGGCGGCCAGACCGTAGCGCGGCTCATTCAAGATGCGATGCGCCCGGGCCAGGGTGGTGATCATCAGCCCGTTCCATTCTGCCAGGATCGAATCGTCCAGCGCCGGCGGCGTGCGCTTGCGGCGGGCTCCGTTCATCTTGCTGCCCATGCTCTTCAGGCGCTCGCGCCACTGCACGGCGGTCATGCCGTGCCCACGGGCGAAGACGGCTTCGTCCTTGGTGACGTGGAGGATGTTCCTGCCGTTGGTCCAGTTGCCCTCCGGCTTGACGTTGTAGTATTCGGAGAACAGAGCGGCATCCTCGGCGCTCAGCACAGCGTCGATTTCGCTCTTGGTCCAGACGTAAAACTTGCCTTGCTGGCCTTCGCTCTGCGAATCGCGCGAAGCATAGAAACCGCCTTTGTCATCGCGCAGGTCGCCGAGGCAATAGTCCAGCAGGCCACGGGCGGTGCGGGCGTAAGCTTCATTCTCAGTGAGTTGATAGGCGCTCAAGTACACGTCGGCGATCACGGCTTGGTCGTACAGCATCTTTTCGAAGCTGGGCACGAACCATTCTGGATCGGTGCTGTAATGGAACATGCCGCCGCCGATGTGGTCATAGATGCCGCCGGCAGCCATGTGCTCGAGCGTCAGTTCCACCGCGTCGATCAGCAAGTGTGAGGCCTCGTCCTCTTGAAGTGCGAACTCGCGGAGCATCAATTCCAATGTCACACTGGGCGGGAACTTGCCCCTTCTGCTCTTGACGCCCCCGAACTGTTCGTCAAAACTGTCCGGCAGGCGATCGATGCGCTGGGCCATGGTCTCGCGGCTAATGACTTCGGCCGTGGGCGGGTTCGACTTGAAGCGCATGGCCTTGCTGATCAGGGCGTCGGCGTCGTTGATCACGAGCTGGCGGTTTTCCTTCCACCGCCGGGCGATATCCCGGCACGTGTTGCGGAATCCAGGCCGCCCATCGCGCGGCTCCGGCGCCATATGGGTGTCGGCGAAGAATGGTTTGCGGTCCGGCGTCATAAAGATGGTCATGGGCCAGCCGCCTCGACCCTTGGTCGCCGCGAGCGTGGCCTGCATGAAGACTTCGTCGATGTTCGGCCTCTCTTCGCGATCTACTTTGATACAAACGAAGTTGTCGTTAAGCAGTTTGGCGATATCCTCGGCTTGAAACGAATCGCGGCGCATGACGTGGCACCAGTGGCAGGAGGCGTAGCCGATGCTCAAGAAGATGGGCTTGTCTTCCAGGGACGCCTGTTGAAACGCCGCCGGCCCCCAGGGTTGCCAGTTTACAGGATCGTGCGCATGCTGGAGCAAATGCGGACTGGTCGCATGGATGAGTTGGTTGGTGTGTTCGGGCGTCATCGCCGTCTCGTCCGCAGCCTGAGGTCCATCCGCCATCGACGCGGCGGCTGCGGCCAACAATGCCGCCAGCGCGACCGGCGCGGAACGTGTCGCATGTGCAAATGTTCTTCTGTTCATGTCGCACATGGTACCAAAACGCCGCCATGCGGGGTAGTGATCTTGGCCGCAGAGTTGCTGCTCGATATGCCAAGGAGGAGCGGAAGAGTGCCGCGTTTCAAAGGTTCCGCGACGATGAGCTTGACCCGTTCCGCCGCGGCGGACTTCGGGCTCTGATTCGGGCGGCGCTCGGGGAAATCCGAGCCCCAAGCGGCAGCGCGGGAAACACCCTGCCGTGAGCAGACGGTACCCTTTTCCCGCAACGGTTCACGCAGCAACCTGGGGCCGGCGAGTGTTTCCAGTGATGAATCGCGCGCGCCGCGGTGGTCCTCCAGAACGGGTTACATGGCTGGGATTCCTTGCGCTAAGCGGGCCGGCCAAACCATTGAATCCAGGGGGGGCGCCGGAGCAGGAACGGCAGCGAGTGCGTTGAATGATTAGAAGCAACTAACGCACCCCCACGCGCGCCGCTTAATGAGGGCTGATCGTCCATTACCTGAATTCCCATGAACGAGAAAGAGGTTGCTCCAATCTGATATGCAAGAATCGCATGTTCAAATGCCGCGGCGGGCGTGAAATCGTCTCGAGATCGTGGTACGATCATGAGCATGAGCGGATAGGGTTTCGGAACAAGTCAATCGTAACCGCCAAACTCGGCTCGGCTTCGGGCCG
>JADFJZ010000334.1 GCA_022565195.1 Planctomycetota bacterium
TGGCATTATTGGCTGGGTGGCCCAACTCGTTCGCCCGCCAGCGGCGGGCGTCGAGGTGGGGGAGACGAATTTCGATGCATTCGGATCGCAACGTCGGTGCGGAAAATTCGAGTGCCCCACCTCACCGCTTCGCTAATGAGATGGGGCACCCCTGCCGCCGCGGCGTGCTCGCGAATCCACTGCTCAAGAACAGTGGCACACAGCATACCGGCGCGTTACTCATCCTCGTGGTCCCATTCAGTTGATTCGGGTAGGCGTTCGCTGATCAGGGAGGTCAGGACGCCGTAGTTGGCGATGCAATCGCTGATGAGAATCGGGCCGGAGGAGCGTTCGGCATCCAAAGTGACGCCGTGCTCCTGCTGCACTGCTAGAATGATGTCCTTCCAGCGCATCTCGCTGTCCGCGCTGTTTAAGAGGCACAGGCCGGTGGCGGACAGAGTGACGCCGCTTCGGCGGCTCACGCGATACCAGCGCAGGAAATACGGCGCGGCGAAAAACAATACCACATACAGAATCATATTCTTGGGTTCCCAGTCTTGGCCCGATGTCATTTTGTAGAACGTCAGGGCGAACCCGACGACTGCACACACGAGTGCCACCGCTAATGCCGCGGCGTGCAGCACCGCCCGCAGGTGAGGCTCCGGGAATTCCAGCGCTCGGCCCGCGTTCAGTTCGTCGTGCGCCCGCTCCAGCATCTTGGGATGCGCCAATTCATCCAGCCCGGTGAGCACCTCATGCACCGGCCATTGCACACCGGAGAGGAACATCGTTCGGCCGTTCGCGTCGGTGATGATTGCTTTCAGTAGGTAATCGGTTGACTCGATGAAGTGGTGGATTTTGGCAATCTCGCGGTACGGAACGACATGCCGCCGAGGCCAAGTCAGCCGCTCCATGCGGTCCGGCCACAGGTGAATCGCCCGTCCGCCGCGCACGCGGAAGAACCGTACCCAAAGGAACAGTGAAGCGATAAACGTCGCGAGCAAGAGGATCAAGCTCAAATTGCCAATCCAATGCCTGTGCTCTTCGAATGTGATTCTCAGCGAGCGCGTGGCCCGCCACCAAATCACGATGCCCAGACAGCCGAAGATCATCGGCCCAAGCACCATGACCCAGAACCCCATGAGCTTCTGCCAGATCGAACGCCGAATGACGATCGGGAACTCTCGTGGTGGTTCGACGAAGTCCCAATCACGCGAATTGTCGCTCAGCTCGTCCATCAGATTGCTCGACGCCAGGTAACGAGAGTTGTACGAACAGTATACTCGGTTCTGTAGAAGATGTGTGGGCACGTTGGCACAGGTCGTTGAGCGTGTGTACCCCGCCGGTGTGATCGTTCTATAGCGCGCCTGCGAAGTAATAAGGGTAGGAGGTTGTGCGGACTTGGTGTGCGCGGACCACGAGAATTACGAAAGAAGACAGCGGAGTAGGGCGAAACGTGTAGCGCCAAACGAACCCACGCTCCGCGCAAACGGAAGGCCGAGAATGGGAAAGGGACGAAAGTACGAAGGACGAAAAAGGGACAGAGTTGTGGAATTATGAAAGGAGAGCGCGTTGGAATTGCGGAATGCGGGTTTCGGATTGCGGAATGGGGGATCAGGAGAACAATCACGGTTCAGCAGGCTTACCGCAAGCGAATCACGAACCACGAATCACGCAAAAAGCTCATTGGCCGAACAAAGCCATTTCGCCGCAAGCTCAACGCCGCAAGAGAGAAAGACCGGGCGTTGCCTCAATCGGAGGATGAGCGACGCAGAGGTGCAGGACGCGGCGTCCCTCTGGCGGGTGTCAGGTCTTGAGCAGGCCGACTTGGCGTTGCCAGGCGATGGCTTTGGGCAGGCCGCCGGAGAGTGGCAGGGTCGGTTCGTAGTCGAGCAGTTCGCGGGCGACGCTGATGTCCGCAACGTAGCGCGTAACCTCGCCCCGGCGCGATGGCTCGTAGGTGGCGTCGGGCGTCTTGTTCAGGCACATGCCGATCATGTTCACCAAATCGAACAGCGAACTGCCCTGGCCGCAGGCGAGATTGATGGTGGCGCTCTTGATCTTGCCGCCGGCGAGCGCGTCGATGCCCTTGACCACGCCCTGCACACAGTCGTCAACGTATGTGAAATCGAGGGTCTTGTTCTTGCCGTATACGATGATCGGCTGGTCGTTGGCGATGCGCTGGATGAACAGCGGGATGACGCGCTCCATACGCTCGGCGTCGCTGTCGAATCTGCCGTAGACGTTCGAGAAGCGGAAGACCAAGTGAGGCAGGCCGTAGCATTCGCCGTAGGAGTAGATCAGCGCTTCGGAGCCGATCTTGGTGGCGCTGTAGGGCGATTCGGCGACGATGAAGTCGGCCTCTTGCTCGACGGTGATCCAGCGGTGGATGTCGCCGTAGACCTCGCGGCTGGAGCCGAAGATGATCGGCGTTTTGGTGCGGCGGCAGTAGTCGAGCGTGTTGAACAGCATGGTCATGTTCTCCATGGCCCGCTCGGGATGCTCGACCAATTCAAAGACCTTGGCATAAGCTGCCAAGTGCAGCACGACGTCGTATTTCGTCTTGCTCGGCAGGTCGGTGGGCGCGCACTTGCTGAGGTCGAGGAGGGTTGTTTCGATGAGGTCGGTCCAAGTGTTGGCGCGTTTGTCAATGCCGTGTACGGTGTCGCCCCGCTCCAGCAGCGCCAGCCCGACGTTCGTACCAATCTGCCCGCTCGAACCCGTTATGAGAACTTTCATCGACCTTCTTTCTACTGAGTACCGGTTACTGACTACTACTGACAAACTCGTCTTCAATCAGACCGCACACAATGTGATAGGCAAGCTGATGCACTTCCTGCACGCGATCGCTGTCGGTGTGCTCCGCCATCAAACAAATGTCGCACAGCGTCCGAAGCTCGGCACCCTCTTGCCCCGTGAAACCGATCACCTTCGCGGCTTGCCGTTTAGCAGCCTTCACAGCTTTGATGATGTTTGGCGAACTCCCGGAAACGCTCAAAGCCCACACCACATCGCCCTCGCGCACGAGCGCTTCAACCTGCCGCGCGAAGACCTCTTCGAACCCATAATCGTTACTGATCGCCGTCAGCGCCGAGGTATCGGTAGTCAGCGCGATGGCCGGCAGCGCCGGCCTGTCGTGCCGCTTAAGCCGCCCGACCAGCTCCGCCGCGATATGCTGGGCATCCG
>JADFJZ010000335.1 GCA_022565195.1 Planctomycetota bacterium
TCGCAGAGCAACTGCCACGGCACGATGTTGGAGTGGTGCTCCATAGCAGTGATCAAGATTTCATCACCGCTCTTGAGTATCGGCCGAGCATAGGCCTGGGCGACCAGATTGATAGCCTCGGTCGTGCCGCGCGTGAAAATGATCTCTTCCCGTCGGCCGGCGCTGATGAAGCGCTGGACCTTGATGCGGGCCTTCTCGTAGTTTTCGGTGGCGCGAACGCTCAGTTCGTGAACGCCGCGGTGAATGTTGGCATTGTCGGTTTCGTAGTAGTGCCGCAGCGCGTCGATGACGGCTTGTGGCTTTTGCGTCGTGGCGGCGTTGTCGAGATAAACGAGCGGACAGTCGTTGATGGTCTGCCGCAGGATCGGGAAATCCCGGCGAACCTTCTCGACGTCATAGTCGGCGGTATGTGTGTTCGTGCCGGGCTGGCCGGTTGACGTTGCAGCGGTGGTCATACAGTTTCCCGAAGCATCTCGGTTTGCGGCAAGCGGTCAAAGAGCAGTTCGGACAGACGGGCGCGCAACGGCTCGATTGATATTTGGGAGATCATCTCATTGGCGAAGGCGTAGATCAACATGCTGCGGGCCGCCTCCTTGCTCAGGCCGCGCGTTCCCAGATAGAAGATGGCGTCATTGTCGATCTGGCCGATGGTGGCGCCGTGCGTACACTTGACGTCGTCGGCGAAGATTTCGAGCTGCGGCTTGCTGTCGGCCAGCGCCTCGTCGGACAGGATGAGGTTCATGTTGGTTTGCTTGGCGTCGGTCTTTTGAGCGCCTTCTTCGACGAAAATCCGCCCACAGAACACGCCGTGGGATTGATCGTCGTAGATGCCCTTGAAATACTCGCGGCTGTCGCAATGGGGCTTGGCGTGATGGACCCACAGGTGGTTGTCGGCGTGCTGCGTCCCGCTGAGCATGGACAGCCCGTTGAGCGAGCAGTCACAGCCTTCGCCGTCCAGCATGGCGTAGATGTCGTTGCGAACGAGCGTGCCGCCGAGCAAGACATTCAGGAACGTTACGTTGCTGCTGCGGTATTGGTGGAAGTGCGTGGTGGCGACGTGGAAAGCCTGTTCGCACTCGCGTTCGATCTTGTAGAGAACCAGCGTGGCGTTCTCGTTGGCGACCACCTCGGTGACGGCGTTGGTGAGATAGGCTTCGCCTCCGCCGACGCCGGCGTAGGTCTCCACAATCGTCGCCTGGCTGTTGGTCTCAGCGACGATCAAGTTTCGCGGATGCGTGACCTCCGGCTGTTCGCCGCCGACGGTCAGGAACAGCAAGTGAATCGGCCGTTCGACGACCACGCCCTTGGGAATGTGCACGAACGCGCCGTCGGTCATGAGGGCGGTGTTCAGTGCTGCGAAGGCATTGTCCTGATCATTGGCGTGGCGCGCCAGGTGCGGCTCGAGGCGTTTGGAATCGGTTCGCAGGGCGGCGGCCAGGCTGCACACCTTGACGCCCTCGGGCAGACCTTGCACGGCGGAATGGCGAGACGAGAACCGACCGTTGACAAACACCAAGCGGCAGCAATCGGGGTCGAAGACGTGCTCAGCCACTTCGCTGGCGATGACCTCTGCGTCGCGATCCTCCGCCGGCTGGAACGCCGTCTGAGCGATGGGGGCGACATTGGTATAGAGCCAGTTCTCATGTCTTTTGGTCGGGAATCCAATTTCGGCGAAGCGGGCCATCGCCGCCTTGCGGATGGGCAAAAGCCACGCACCGCCGCCGCTGGAGAAGTCCTTCTCTCGCCGCTGAAACTCTGCCGTATAAACGTCTTGAGTGTTTTGCACTTCAACCATAGTTGATATCAATCTCCCGCAAAGACTCAAGGAGCCGCAGGCGGAATGAAATCCCGACTCGTCGGGAGCCTGCGCGAACCCTCGAATGGAGCGATCGCATCGAAAAGTTCGTTCGCTCACCCAGCCGCGATCGCCGGCTGCTCTTCGAAGGGGGCGTAGCCGTTTTCCTCGAGTTCCAATGCCAATTCCTTGCCGCCGGACTTGACGATTCGACCGTCGACCAGCACATGCACGAAATCCGGCACAATATAGTTCAATAACCGTTGGTAGTGTGTCACGATCACGATCGCCCGGTCGGGGCTGCGCTGTTGATTCACGCCGTCGGCGACGATTTTCAGGGCGTCGATATCCAGGCCGGAATCGGTCTCGTCCAGAATGGCGAGCTTGGGTTCGAGCACCGCCATTTGGAAAATCTCGTTGCGCTTCTTCTCGCCGCCGGAGAAGCCCTCGTTGATGGCCCGATTCAAGAGTCGTTCGTCCATGTCCACGAGCTTCAACTTATCCTTGACCAGCGCCAGGAAATCCACGACGTCGATTTCATCCTGGCCGCGATGCTTGCGGATGGCGTTGAGGGCGGTCTTGAGGAAGTACTGCGTGCTGACGCCGGGAATCTCGACCGGATACTGAAACGCGACGAAAATGCCTTCGCAAGCGCGCACATCCGGTGAGAGTTCCAGCAGGTCCTTGCCCTGGTAAAGAATTTCTCCCTGGGTCACTTCATACGTTTCACGCCCGGCGAGCACCTGGGCGAGCGTGCTCTTGCCCGAGCCGTTGGGGCCCATGATGGCATGCACTTCACCGGCGTTGACTTCCAGATCAATGCCTTTCAGAATCTCCAGTCCTTCGACAGACGCGTGCAAATTACGAACAACTAACATCAGCAAAATTCTCCGTGGGTTCTGTCAAGGAGCCGCAGGCTTTAGCCTGCGCGATTCGCCGCGTGGAGACGATCGCCCCCAAATGTGCATTCGCGCGGGCTAAAGCCCGCGGCTCTTTGGTTTCTTTCTATCCGACGCTGCCTTCCAAACTGACTTCCAGTAGTTTCTGTGCCTCCACCGCGAATTCCATGGGCAATTCGCGGAAGACCTCCTTGCAGAATCCGTTGACGATCATGTTCACGGCGTCTTCCAGGACGATGCCGCGCTGATTGCAGTAAAACAACTGATCTTCCCCGATCTTGGAGGTCGAGGCTTCGTGTTCCATGTGGGCTGTGCTGTTCTTGACTTCGATGTAAGGGAACGTGTGCGCCCCGCATTGTTCGCCGATGAGCATGGAATCGCACTGCGTATAGTTGCGGGCGTTTTCAGCGCCTTTGTTGATCCGCACCAGCCCGCGATAGGTGTTCTGCCCGTGGCCGGCGGGGATGCC
>JADFJZ010000336.1 GCA_022565195.1 Planctomycetota bacterium
ATGGCGATCTTGGGGGCGCGGTCGCCGAAAACTTTGCGGATGGCCAACGTCTCGACCGAGTCATTCTCCTTCGTGCCGGTGCCGTGGGCGTTGATGTAATCGATGTCTTCCGGCTTCAGGCCTGCGTCTTCCATGGCCAGTCGCATGGCGGCTGAACTGCCGCGGGCTTCGTCGTGAATGTCTGTGATCCGGAAAGCGTCGGCGGTCGAGCCGTAACCCGCGACTTCCGCAAATATCGTGGCGCCTCGAGCCTTTGCATGATCGGCTGATTCAAGAATCACGATGCCCGATCCCTCGCCGAGCACGAAGCCGTCGCGCTCGCGATCAAACGGTCTGGAGGCCCCCTGCGGGTCGTCGTTCCGCGTGGACAGCGCCGTCAGGCGGTTGAAGCCAGTGACGCCCAGCGGGTGGATCATGCTGTGCGTGCCGCCGGAGATGACCACGTCCACGTCGCCACGCCGAATCCAAGTGCAGGCTTCGCCGATCGCCTGGGTGCTGGCTGCGCAGGCGGTGAGCGTGTCGAAATTTGGCCCCTGGGCGTTGAAGAAACAGGCCAAGTGGGCACCGGCCAAATTGGCCTCCTGGCAGTGCTCCTTTTCTTCCGTGAAGCTGCCATGCGCCAACTCGGCCCAAGTGTCCATGTTCAGAGTGCCGGCTTGCTGATCCCAGGCTTGAGCGCCCGCCAAGGCCACGCTCTCAAAATCCAGCGGTGCTTCGCCGGCCCCGAGGTAAATCCCGACGCGTGCGGGATCGAGACCGTCATACTCCGGCAATCCGGCGTGCTGCCACGCGATGTTGGCGGCGGCGAGCGCGAAAGCGGAGTTCCGGCTGGCATCGCCGTGCTTCGCAGCCCGATCGCCCAGGAACGCCCGCAAGTCGAAATCCTTGACCTCCGCGGAGAACATCGTGGGAAAAGTTGCGGCATCGAAGAGCGTCGTCGGCGCGATGCCGCTCTCGCCGTTGCAAAGCCGCCGCCAGACAACCTCGATGTCATGGCCCAGCGGCGTAATACAGCCCATGCCGGTAACAACTACGCGTTTCTTGTCCATGTCGCTCTGCGCCACCTGTCAAACCGCCCCTCGCACTACGCTCTGTCGGAAAACCCGGTTTTCGTAGCGGCCGACCTCCGTGTCGGCCGTCGGTCGGCAGAGACGCCGACCGCTACAGGGGTTTTCAGACAGAGCCTACTCCTCGAATCGCCGCACAACGAGTGCAGCCGTCTGCCCGCCGCTGAGGGCGTAGGCAATGCTCACGAAATTGTCGATCGGCGCGTCGATCGCATCGCCCGTGACCAGCCCAATTCCGTAGTCCTCAGCCAATTGATCCGTACCGACCGAAGCGGGCACCGTATTGTTCTTCATCGCCAACAAACTTATCGCAAAATCGATCGCACCACTACCGGCGCCATTGTTTCCGATGGCACCCTTGACGGCCAAAGCCGGAATGCCGGCTGCATGATCACCGAAGACTTTTCGGATCGCCGCCGCTTCGCTGATGTCAAATGAGGCGATGCCCGTGCCGAACGTCGTGATCATCCTGATTTGATCGGCGCTCAGCCCGGCATCCTCGATGGCTTTGGCGATGGCGCGAGCGATGCCCTGTCCTTCCGGGTCCGGCTCCTTCCAACTGGTGGTATTGGCGCTGGCCCCAAAACCGCCGATCTCCCCATAGATGCGGGCGCCGCGGCTGCGGGCGTGGTCCAATTCTTCGAGGATGACCAGTCCGCCGCCCTCCGCCACGACCATGCCCTCCCGCCGAGCGTCGAACGGCCCGCAGGCCTCATGCGGCGCTTCGTTGCGGTCGATCGCCAAGCGGCCGAACAAATCCTGACGGATCGTGCCCATGGCGTTTGTCTTGCTCTCCGCTCCGCCGCAAATGCAAACGTCGGCAGCGCCGCGCTGAATCGTGCGGTACGCCTCGCCGATGGCCAAGTGTGACGACGCCTCGCCGCAAGTGATCGTGTTCGACGGCGCCTGGGCGTCGTGCACGATGGTCACATGGCAGGCCAGCATGTTGGGCAGGTACTTCAACAGCCACAGCGGCGTCAGATCGCTCATGCCCTCCAGGCCCCACTTGGCCAGGCTGAAGCCATCGTCATCCGACCGAGCGACGGCCAGTGCAGCCGCCAGTTCGCTGAGGTCCGCGCAGATCAAGCCGGCGCCGATGTTGGCGCCGAAGCGCGTCGGATCGACATTGCCGGGCGCCTCCGCTTCGCCCCGGTCGATGATGCACTTGGTCTTCAGGCCCGCATCGCGGACGGCCTGATACGCCGCCACCAGGGCCAATTGAATATCCCGGCACATGACCTTGGTGCTCTTGCGGTAGCTCTTGGGGATGTAGTCGCCCAGCGTGAACTTACCGACCTGGCCCCCGATCTGCGAACGAAAGCGGCTGGGATCAAACGCGGTGATGCGCTCGATGCCGGATTTCTTTTCCAGCAGTGCCGTCCACACGTCGTCGAGTTCGATGCCGATCGGCGTCGCCAGCCCCAAACCCGTCACTACAACTCTTCTTTGTGGCATACAAACGATCTCGATCAGTCGTCCGGGTAATTGCTCAAGTCAATATTATAGTGCGAGACCAGCAGGTTTTTGAAATCCTCACCGAAGACGAAATTGTGCTCCGGAATGCCCAGTTCAACACCGCCCTGCCGATCAATATGGGAGAAGATGATGTCCACTTCTCCGAACGGCTGACCGTCGCGGAGCACGCGCCCCGCCGTGGTGGCTCCGCCGTCGTCGATGTGCTCCAAAGTCGCCTCATAGGTCAACTGGTCACCCGGCACGGCGTAGCCGTCGAACGAGGCATTCTTGATCTTGGCGAGGATGACACGCTCATTGAAATTACGGGCCTGCCCCACCAAAATCCCTGCCGTCTGGGCCATACCCTCGATGATCAGGCTGGCGGGCATGATCGGGTAGGCGGGATACAGGTCGTGCAGATGATCCTCAGCCCTGGAGACATTCTTGACGGCCACTGCCCTTTCGCCCGGTTGGAACTCGATGAACTTATCGATCCATATCCAGCGCATCGAAGGAGTCCGATCCGGCGTGAGGCCCGCACCGTCTGTCAGGCGGGCTGCTTGGCCAATTTCTGCTCGACGTAGTTGACCATGGTCTTCACAGTGAACAGCGAC
>JADFJZ010000337.1 GCA_022565195.1 Planctomycetota bacterium
TCACGTCGCGCCTGTGCGACGAGAAAAGCCGCTCGCTGGCCGACGGCGTGTGTACTGGAGGGATTGCCGAAGGAGTCCTTCAGCGCGGGCAGCATGGCTTCGACCACTTCCGGGGCCGGGCGCGTTGTGGCATTGTTGTCCAGGTAGATCGTGTCCATGAATGAAATTCAAGCGTGCGGCAGGGGGTTACGACCCCTCGTTGTCATTGGCGTTGTCGTCTTCCTCGGTGATGTCGTCGATGCCGTTCAAGTCCCAGTCGCGGGCGAGCATTTCCCGAAGCCGGCGACCCTTCTCACCGTGCATGTCGGCGAAGAGGAAATTCGTGAACCCGTAGTGCCGGTCTGAAAAGCGGTTGCCGTCCACGCCGCTCTCGTTGGCTTCGCCGGGATCGATCCAACTGCCGTCATTGTCATCGAAGCCGTCGCCGTCGACATCCTCGACTGGATCGTCGTTCCCACGGTAAGACCGATCGTTCGCGTCCCCGATCAAAACCAGCTTGGGCCTCAATGCGGAATAGCTCGTCGGTGATTCCGGGTCGGGATAGTTCGGCGTGCCGTCACGGTGGGTGAGTTCCCATCGCTGGCGGTAAGGCACGCTGTAGGTGCCGTAAGACCAAGAGGGCAGGTACACGCGGTAGTGCCCGCTGCTCACACCCATGCGCCGGGAGGTGCGGCACAGCAAGTACTTGGCCCACTGACGCCCCTCGACATTGCGTTGCACGGGGAAATTGTCGCGCTGCCGGATTTCTTCCTTATAGACGTAACTCCACAGCACCTCCGACCAGCCAAAGCGGTGAACATACGCGGCATCGTCGGGATCTGCATGAAGCCACAGTGCGGGCGGGAAAGAGTCGTCGTAATCGGTCGCATAAGTCATCAGGCCGGTGCCGAAATCATGCAGCCGGGCGAGGCAATGGACCGCCTTGGCTTGCTGGCGCGCCCGCCCCAGCGCGGGCATCAGAATCGAGATCAGCATGGCGATAATCCCCACGACGACGAGCAGCTCGATGAGCGTGAAGCCGCGGAATGTTTTTGGGCCGATACGACTCATATTCGTGATCTCAGTTCCGGACTGGCCCGCCAGCCCTGTCAGATCATAGCCCCTCGACGGTCGGATTCAAAGAAATGTCTGGTCGCAACTCAGTTTGCAAAGCTCATATTGCCGAAGGAACTCGGGTCATAGACATTCGCGGCGGCGCCGGACCACGTGGAGTAACTCCACGCGGCCAGATCAAACCGGCAGAAGTTAATCGCCCAGCTTTGTCGCCGGCTGACTCCCGGGCCGAAGTCCTTCAGGGGCACGCGAACCTCCGCCACCCATCGATCTTCCAATATTCTTGTGGCGACTTGGATATCCGCCGGCCAGTGGTGCGCGGGACCGACCTGTGGGTTTGCTCGTATGCCGCGTTCCTGCAAGACGGCTCCGGTCGGCTTGATCGCCAAATGGAAGATATCGGCAGGCGAACTCGATCGGCCGTTGCTGGGGTCGATCAGGATTTCCAACAGCTCCTCGCCGACGGGAATGCGGTCGTCATAGGTGATAAAATTCCGTTGGGCTGCTTGGTAAGCGAATTGGCTCGGCGTGATGCAGTGGAACGCGAAATAGAGATAGTGATCATCCGTGCAAACCCAAGCCAGGACATTTTGGGCTGGCGGCTGGCGATCGCGCGACGGTTCCGCCGGCGCAGTCTGCACATCGATCGACGTGAAGTTGCGGGCTACGTTTCCGACGGCCGTTGGCCAGTCCGTGAGGTCGCCGTCGATCACGATTGGCTTGTTGGGTCGGCGGGCTGTGAGGTGAGACAACTGCACCGTGTGTGTGGTCGTCTCGCCGGCATCCACTTCCATAGCGATGGAGAGATTCATCCTGCCGTCGTCGCCCGCCGGCAGCACTTTGGCCGATGCCCGCAGGGCAACCGCCCGCGAGGCGTACGGCTGGATGGCGCTCACGAACGCATGGCCCGAGTCCGCCTGCCAGCCCTCAGGCAGATCTGCGAAGCTCACTCTGGCTGAGACCGGCTTCGAGGTGAGGTTTTGGATCGTCAGAAGCACGTCAATGTCGAAGATCGCGCCGGGCGCTCCTCCGACGCCGGGGCGCAGGCCCACACGCACGCCGTCGGCCTGAAGTCGAACTTGTTGCGTCGCCTCCAGAAAGCGTTGCCAGGCGATGGAATCAAGCGGCTCGTTCGCGGCATCTTCCGCGTTCGCGGGACGATCGCTGAGCGCCGCCGCCATCAACGCGCGCGCGTGAGACCACCAGAATGGATCGTGACACCAACTCTCGAAGCGCCCAGCCTCGAAGTGTGCTCCATAAGCCTCCGCGCCGGCAAACCGGCACAGAGAGCGTTGGATGATCTCCGCGGTCCTTTGAAGTCCGCGCTCCCGACAGAGTCGGAGGTAGGCCAGATCCTGCATGCCTCGCCGCAGCATCTTCAGCCGCACGGTCGGCAGAGGTGCGTCCAGGCCGCACAAACGCCCCGGAAGAATCAAAGGAGGAGCCGCCTGAGACATTTGTTCGAGAGTTGAGCGCACATCGTAATCGTCGGTCCAATTGTTGGTTTCGGGCAAGAGGACAGCTTCGGCGTCGAGACGGGCAGCCTGCCAGGGAATGACTCGCGCATCGGTGTCGCTGCCGGCCAGGCTGATGCTCCCGCTGAAGGGCGGCCGATCCAATTGCAGCCACTTCCGCGCATTGCGAAACTTGGGTTGATCGAACACGTCCGGATCGAAGAACTGAGCCGGCGGGCACCAAATATCGATTCGCCCGCTGAGATCGACCCAGGGATAACCATCCCAGCCATAAGGCCGAAGGTCTTGAGGCGGCAGCAGGGCGACCACCGGCAGTTTTTTCTCGGCCAGCCGGGCGATTTCCGCATAACTGCGACAGTTATGGAAGACCTTGGATGTGTACGGTTTTTCCGGAGGCGGCAAGAGCAGGAATGCGCGGTCGGCCCAGCCGCGCTCCGCAAAATGTTGATAGCACAGCGTGAGGTACTCTCTGAGCGTGCTTGCATAGGTGGCTGATGACAGGGCGCCGTAAGACGGAGGCCGGGGAAATGTCTTGTCCATCGGGATCGGCCAATACTGTACGCGCGGCTGCTTTGGTGACATATTGCCGTCAAGGAATTCGCCGAT
>JADFJZ010000338.1 GCA_022565195.1 Planctomycetota bacterium
CGATCGGATTCGAGCCACCAGGGGTCAATGAGTGCGAACCGGATGAAAAAGATGAGCAGCTGAAATTGATTGCCGCAAAGGGGATGGAGCACGAAAAGGCATTCCTTGAGAGGCTCCGAGAAGAGGGACACCAAATTGCTGAACTCGACGGCGGTTCTACCGGCCTCGCGGACACCATCGAAGCGATGAAGCAACAGAAGGACTTCATCTTCCAAGCCCGGCTTGAACATGAAATCTTCGGGGGCTTCGCGGATTTCCTCGCCCTTAAAGACGGCAAGTCATCTCTTGGCGATCATCATTATGAAGTGTGGGATACGAAGCTCGCGAGGAGCCCCAAAGCGTCATTCATCGTTCAGCTGTGCGCTTACGCCGAAATGCTGGAACACCTTCAGCTGGGCGCGCCTGAGCCGGTACCCCAACAGCTCGGGCAGGATCCCCATATCCAATCCCTTGGGCACAACCCTGCTCACGTCGACCCGATCGCTTTCATTCGTGCCCGACCTTGATTGCCCGACCTATCCCCAACGACTGCTCTGGCACTCATGTAAGTCAATATGATGTTGGGAGAAAGACCTTAATTGACTGAGATGAGGAATAAAGAAGCCCGAATCGGCACTTTCTGTCCTTTTTGGTGCGTCTTGGCCGCATACCCGGTTGACAGGGCGACGGCGCTCGGCGTTATCTTCGATGCGGTGGCAGCCGATGCAGTTCAAGTCCCGCACCAAGAACCGGCCCTCGGCGATGGGGCCGGAGAGCTCGCGATCGTATTGAATCTTGAGCGCGTCGGCCACGCGCGCCGGACGGCGGGACAGCAGGTAGGTCACCAGCGCATCCACCTCGTGCTGGGCCAGATAGAAGTTCGGCATCTTCAATTTGGCATAGGGCGTTTTGATTTTTCGACGATCCCAAACGCGCGGATTGAGCAGCTTGAGCGTGGCGAACGAGGAGTGCGTGTGTACGGAGTCGATTTCGATGTTGCCGCTGTGGGACCATTCGATCAGATCGGTGCGCTCTTTCGGGTACAGCTCCTGAAATTCTTCCGTCTCTGCGAGCGTATGGTGATACGCGCCGCTGAAGAATGCGAAATCAAGCTGGTGAATGCTCTTCTCGCCCCAATCAGTCAGTTCGGTGCCCGGCCGAGGCGTCGCCTCGAAGCCGGCGATGTCGTGGCACGCGTAGCAGCCGTAATGCGTGATCGTCTTTTGGCCCACGAAGAGCATCTTCTTTGCGGTCAGGTCCATGCCCGCGAGGGCCTGCTCGTAATGTTGCGTGCGCGCGTCTTGAACGGCGCGTTCGGGATTCTTGCTGAGCGTGACGACCAGCGTGCGCGTGAGGAGGCCGTCGGCATCCGTCCTGTACTTCTCGACCGTGGCTGCGGAATTCTGGCCGGACAGAAAGTCCTCCATGCTGCGATCCAGAGCGGCCACCGTGGCATCGGAGACCTCGAAGGGGGCCGTGTCGAACGTATCGTGTTTCAGCGTCACCAGATAGGCGGCCAGGTCCACAGCCTCCTGCTCGGTGAGCCGCAGCCGCGGCATCTTCGTATAGCTGGAATAGTGCCGAGGCTCCAGTAACCAACCATAAAGCCAATCCTTCGAGACCTTGGAGCCGACGCCTGACAGATCCGGCGCGAAGCGCGTGTACACCGGCGGGACGTACAGCTTGTGCGGGTCCGGGTCGCGCCGATCCGCCGTCGCCAATAGCTCTTCCCGCGCGGCGCGCTCCTCAGCCTCCGTACGGCGCTCCTCGGTGAAGTGCCGCACGGCGTACTTGACCTGGGCGTTGAGATCCAGCGCGCCGAACTGCGCTTCCGCCTGCTCGTATGCTTCGTCTTCGTCCGCGTCGGGATCCTCGCTCAGTCGGCGTTCGACCAAATCATTGACGATCCACGCCTCACCGTACTCGGCGATGTTGCCGTGGCAGGCCAGGCAGCCTACATCCGCGAAGAGCTGCTGGCCGGCGGCTGGGTCGCCGCTCAGGCCGGCCGGCGCCGCTTCGGCGGTCCACGGCTCGCTCACCGTCTGGAGGTAATGCGTGATGGCCTGAACTTCCGTCCGCGTGCGCAGCACCGGATCCGGATCCCATTTGTTCGCCGAACCGGGGCCGTTGTTTTCCTGCATGAAGAAATGCGGCATCCACGTCGCCGGGCGGAAATCCCGCGGGCTGAAGATCCAGTTGTGCATGAAGCCGTCGCTGAGCTTCGAGTTCACGTGCGTCAGGTCCGTGCCCACTTGCCGCAGGCCGTCGATGTTCTCGACACGATGGCAATTGATGCACCCCAGTTGCGTGTACAGCTTTTTGCCCGTGCGGATTTTCTCGCCGTACTCGCGGCCCTGGAACCGGGAAATGTCGTCGAGGGCGTCGTGGCACTTGGCGCAGCTCGCCTCGCTGTACTGCGGCGGAATCATGGGGAAATCCCAGAAGTGCTCCAGCGTCGACCAAGTCATCGTCGGCACGCCGAGGTTGCGGTCGTAGTACTTCTCGGTCCACTCTTCCTTCTCTTGATGGCTCTTGGGCGTGTGGGCCGCGAACACGAAATCCGTTTCCGAGCCGTTGCCCTCGTGGCACACCGTACAGCCCATCTTGTTGATCGGGTGCGGCGAATCCGTGCTCAGGAACAAGTCCAGATCGGGATGAGCCTGCAACGGCTGTTGCAGGTCGATGGTCGGCAGACCCTCGTGATCCAGATAGGCGTTGACCCCAGCCTGGAGCTGCGAGAAATAGGCCTCTCGATCTTCCCGGCTGACTTGCTCCCAGTATTCCGCGACCCGGCCTTTCAATTGATCCGGGCGCAGCCCGTAGATCGCCGGCGGCTCGGGCATCGTGATCGTCGGCGCGTTTGAGGAACCGCCCGACCGCGCCAGCGCTTCATTCAATGCGGGAATCGCGCGTTCAAACTGCGCCGCCAGGTTCTGCTGAGAGAAGTTCTCATCGTCGATGACCACGTGGCACGTCGTGCAGCGATCGACCTTGTATCCTTCGAGGAAGTTCAGCTTGGTCTTGACGCCCATGGCCACGACCTGCTTGACTTCGTAGCGGCCCGGCGTGCCCTTCGGGGCGACGAAATCGCCGAGCGGCGCATTGAAAATCGCCCTGCCCAGCACCGAGCTGTACCGATCACGCT
>JADFJZ010000339.1 GCA_022565195.1 Planctomycetota bacterium
CTTGCGGGTACTCTCTGTCATTGATTGGCCTCCTTGCCTTGCAGTCGGGATTCGTGTTCAAACCCCATCATACAAGGCCGAGAGGTCATTTCTATGCCTCAAGCCCGCAAGGCTGATGCAACATCCGGGCTAGCGCGAAACGCTGATCCATAATTCGAGCCGTCACCTTTGTGCTATCCTATCCCCATGCCGCTGGTCGACACACACTGCCATTTGACTTCCGATGTGTTGTACCGTGATCTGTTCGGCGTCTGCCAGCGGGCCCGCGCGGCGGGTGTGGCGCGGATGATCACGGTGGCCACCGACGCGGCGGACTCGCGCCGGGCGATCGCCGTTGCGGACCACTACCGCGGTGTCTCTGCGACGGTAGGCGTTCATCCGCACGAAGCGGCCAAAGTCAAAGCGGGAGACTGGCGGCTGCTGCGCGAACTGCGCCACAACCCCAACGTGGTGGCCTGGGGCGAGATCGGGCTGGACTATCACTACGACTTCGCCGACCGCAAGACGCAGCAAGAAGTGTTCTCCGCTCAATTGGCGGATGCGCGGCGCAGCGGGTTGCCCGTGATCATCCATTGTCGGGAGGCCGTCGCGGACGTCGTCGCGATGCTGGAGGATCACGGCTATCGGGACCGCCGGGTGGTCTTTCACTGCTTCAGCGGCGCGAGCGATGAGGCTGATGAGATCATCGATCGCGGGTGGTGGCTGTCGTTCACCGGCATGGTGACCTTCAAGAACAGCAAGGACCTGCAGGACATCGCCCGGCGCTATCCGCTGGAACAGCTCATGCTCGAGACCGATGCGCCGTACCTGTCGCCTGAGCCGCACCGCAAGGTCAAGCCCAACGAACCGCGCCTGCTCGTGCATACGGCGGCGTTCCTCGCTGAACTCAAGGGAGTCTCGCCGGCGGAGATGGAAGCGCTGACCACGGCGAATGCCGAGCTGTTCTTCGGTTTGTGAGCGTCAGGGTTGGTCTGAGAATTGGGGCTTGGTGCCAATCGTAGCGGCCGGCACCCCCGCGCGTGTCAACCCTACGATTCAAGAGTAATGAAACACTAGGCGGAGCGTGCGGCTTCGCACATGGCGTGCAGGTTCTCGGGCGGGACTACTTGCGGGTCGAACGTGCATCCGGGCCCGATGAGGATCGGTCGCTCGCCGGCTTGGGCGAGGGCGTCGCGGACCTGGGCAGCGACCTGCTGCGGTGTGCCGTTGGGGAGTTCCGCGAGGTTGTCCACGCCGCCGCAGATGGCCGGCGTGGTGGTCTTGATCGCGTCGGCGATCGAAGGGCCCGCAGCGCGATCCGCCCAGTTGATCACGTGGACGGGATACTCGGCGAAGGCTGCGAAGTTGAGCGGTCGGCCGCAGACGTGCAGCATGTTGAAGCGCGCGTCGGAAACAGCGCCGAGGATCTGCAAGTCGGTCGGCCTGACGAGTTCGTCGTACGAGCCGGGCGTGTCGGGGTCGCTGTCCAGCCAATCGTCGCGCACGGACAGGAAGATGCCGTCGGCGCCGGCCTGCACGCATCGGGCTGCAAATCGCGTGAGCGATTCCGCGATGACCCGCACGGCCCGGGCGACGGCCTCGCAATCCTCAGCCAGGAACTCCGCCAGGATGCGGTCGGCTTCAGCCTGCACGATCGTGAGGTCCGGCGGGCCGGGCTTGGGCTTTGGCTTGATCAGACGCCGGAGCGTCGCCCAGGCATTGAACAGCGTCGTCGCCATGAGCACATGCCCGGACAGTTCGCCGGAGAGCGCTTCGAGCAGTTCAAGCTGCCGGGCGAACTCCGGCTCGTCGCCGCTCTGCGGCTGGAGCGCTTCGAGATCCCGCACCGAAGTCAACTCGCACGGCTTGGGATAGCCGTTGTCATTCATGACCTTCAGGAAGTCGAGATCATAAGTGCGAACGTGGTCGAGGTGGGCCTGCACCGCAGCCGGGCCGCAGCGCTGGTGGGTGTCAAAGTGATGCCAGAAACTGACCGGCGGCCGGTCGGGCTGTCGGCCCTCAAGCACGGCGCTCACGCGTTCGATGTGGTCTGATATCGACATGGCGAGACTGTAGTCGTGGGCCGGGCTGGGGTCAATGATGCCGACGCGATCAATAGCGCCGCTGCACGATGAACTCCGCCATGGCCCGCAGCGAATTCCGCGCGGGTGATTCGGGCAGCCGATCAGTACAGGCCAGCGCCGATTGCACGCGCTGGTTGGCGAAGTTCATGGCGTAGGCCAAACTGTCGGCGAGCAGATCGCGAAGCTCGGCGCGCGATTGATCCGATGGGTTCGCGCACAATCGCCGCAGGCGCTGCCGGGCAGCGTGATCC
Source organism: Planctomycetota bacterium (assembly GCA_022565195.1). Next base: position 2,315 of record JADFJZ010000339.1, read on the forward strand.
GCGAATTCGAGGTAGTGAATGATCGGCAACGTGACCTTGCCTTTGTCGAGATCCAGGCCGAGCGTCTTGCCAAGCTGTTGTTCGGAGCCGACCAAATCGAGAATGTCGTCGACGACTTGAAAGGCGACGCCCGTATCCATGCCATAGGACTCCAGGGCGTTGATGGTGGCTGCATCGGCGCCGGCGTACTTGGCCCCGAGCATGCAGGCGACGCTGATCAGCGAGGCGGTCTTCCGCGATATGATCGTCAGATACTGCTCCTGCGTGAGCGCCCAATTGTCGCGCTCGTGGACCTGCAGGAGTTCGCCCTCGCAAACCGTGTTGGTGCAAGAGGCGACGGTCCGCGAGGCATACTGCGAGTCGAGGCTGCTGCACAAATGATAGGCGTGGCTGATGAGATAGTCGCCGACGAGGACGGCGGTTTCGTTGCCGGCCATGGCATTGATCGTCGGTGAGCGGCGGCGCGTCTCGGCTTCGTCGAGCACGTCATCGTGTACGAGCGTCGCCAGATGGACCATTTCGAGCACCGCGGCGATGGTGATGTGTTCCCGGGAGACCCGGCCGCACGCCTGCGCCGCGAGCAGGGTGAGCGCCGGCCGCAGCATTTTCCCGCGGTATCTGCTGACGTGCTCGCAGATCTGCGCGAGGAAGGGCAAATCGCACTCCAACTCCTCGTCGAAGAGCTGCTCGACCGTGCGCAGTTGCTCTGCGATCGGGGCGTAAATGTCGTCCAGAGGCAAGACTGCGGGCTTCACGGCATTCCATCCTGACAAGCGAAAACATCTTAGGGACCAACCGCGAGGCC
>JADFJZ010000340.1 GCA_022565195.1 Planctomycetota bacterium
CAGGCACCGATGTCCGGATCGATGATCGGCGTGCGGTTGAGGTTCTCGTCGGTGCTGCCGAACAGCTTGATGGCATCGGCGGGGCAGTCCTCGACGCAGTTGCCGCAGCGGTAGCACACGTCCAGGAACTCCGCCTCCGGAATGGCCCCCGGCGGGCGCAGCAAGGTGCGCTGGACCGGCTCTTCCAAATTCATACGCTCGGCGATGAATTCCGCCACCGGCTTCATGATCGAGCGGAAGCTCTCGCGAAAGAATTGTCGGCGGTCGCTGCTGTCGCTCATCGGTGTAGTCTCAGGGATGCTGTTTCTTGAGTTTTTCGATCTCAGCCTCATGCCGTTTAAGGCGGCGGGTGAGCTGCTCAAAGATCTTCCGCAGTCCGGGCAGTGGAACCGCGTCGCGCCGCTCCTGGCCACCGGGTAGTCAAACTTTCGCCCGCAACAACGGCACACACGTTTCTGGATTTCATCGCTCATCCGCACACTCCACGCGATCTCGAAAGATCCCATTGTACCGGAGCGCGCGCAATCGTGCGACGCCCCTCAGAGCCGGGAGCGCAAGCGCCCGGTCATTCAATGATAGCAGGTCTTCAGAGGGAGTAGCGTGGGGAATGCCCGAACTCCCAGTCGAAGGCAAGTCCATTACGGCGCTTCAGAAGCATCGCCGAGGTAGAAGAAGACACCTTTGAGATCCTCAGTCGTGCTGATCGCCGTTCGCGGGCCGTTGCGCTCCCGGAAGGACGTGGCCCGGAACTGGTAGAACATGCCGATCTCCAGAGGCGGCCCGGCATAAGTGTGCGTGACGGTCTCGGCGCCGCTGATCGAACCGATTTCATCGCTCCAAATCTCCTCGCCGAACGAATCGAAGACGCGGATCTCGTAGCCGTCCTCGCTGGAATCATCTTCCCACTCGAGCACCGGCGTGGTCGTGTCTACTTCCTCCGGCCCGTCCGACCCCGGGCTGACCACCGCGAGCGCCCCGGTGACCTTGAACCCTTCGGAGATGGACAGCATGTTTCCTTGGTCGGGATGAGGCACTTCGATGCGGACGACTTCAGTGCCACTGATGGACTGGTCGGGATCGCGAACCAAGCCGTCATTCTCAAAGGCTGCCAGCACCACATAGCTTCCGTCGGGAATGTCTTCGATGACGAATGCCCCGTCGACCTCGCCGACGCGCAGGCCGGGCGGCACCGTTCCCCGGCCGGCGGCTTCAACGAATGTGCTTTCGACGGCCAGGATGACGCTGGTCAATGATCCGCCCGGCGCGTTGACGATTTGAACACTGCCCGACACTGTATTCAGCGGCCGATCTGATTCGGTCAAATCAATCCCGGTCTGATCCTCGCCGGCCTGCACGGAAGTACTCACTGCATCGAGTTGTACGCCGGCAGCGTATCCCTGGACCGAGTAGGTTCCGGCAGGCACGTTGAAGATGATGTATGCGCCCTCGCCGTCACTGAATCCAGTGAGCGCCGTGTCCGCGTTTTCGGCGACCAACAGCAAGCTCGCACTGGTCTCGGCCTGAATGGTGCCGGAAATGGAGCCCAGGTCGGACGTGTCACCGGGCAGGGCGATGAGCTTGATCGTGGTCAGGGCGTTCTCGATGATCCAACCGTCGTCCTCCGCCACGGCGGTCATGGCGTCGAGCGGCAGAGCGGGGCGGATGGCTGTCGGGAATTCGATGAAGCTCGCCGCCTGTGCCCGCAGCGTATACGAACCAGCCAGCGGCATTAGATCGGCGTCTCGATTTGCCGGCACGATCAATTCGTAGGCGCCGTCGCTATCCGTGGCGGCTGACGTGCCCACCGCAGCGCCGTTGGCATCGACCGCCTGGACGCGGGCGTCCGCGATGGGTTCATCGTCGGCGATGTTCAAGACGCGTCCGCGAATCACCAGCGGCGCCAGACACTGCGACTCGCCGCCCGACACTGATTCGCACACCCGCCCGTCCGCGCATTCGGGGGCCAGCGGGTCGCAGGTCGTGTCGCCGCCGCTGTCCGGGCTGCAACCCCAACAGCCAATCACCAGCGATAACATGACAGCAGTGAGTCGTTTACTATGACATGCGCTCATTGAGGATCTCCTTCATACATCTCTCCATCGGACGATCGAGCTCGGCAGCGGTAGAATGAGCACCGCCCGTCCTAGAGTGTGTCGCAGCGCCGCCGGATCAAATCGAGCAGCCTGTTCTCCATGGCAGCGTCTCTGCCTTCGGGCGTCCAGGTCTTGTCCGTGGCCGGGTCGAACTTTCGGCCGGCGGTGGTGGGCAGGTCGGCGCTGAAAACGCGGAGGGCGGCGGCGGCGTTGTTGATCTGGCGCTCGACGGCGTGTAAGCGCTCCTTGTTGACGGTCACGTCGACGACGTACTCGCCCTCGTCCTGCGGCTTCGAGATTTGGATGGTCACGGATCGGCGGACGGTACGCATGCTGGATTCTGCCAGGTCGTAGGGCGTATCGACGTCATGTCGCCAGAATTCGAGGAAATGCTGCGAAGTCTGCGGAAATGTGGTAATCAGCCCGGCCCGCAGGTCCTTGCGATCGATCTCGAAGCGGTGCCGCCGCAGCACGGCCTGACAGGCCTCCCACAGCCCACGGAAGTCATCATCACTCGTCGCCAGGACGGTGCCCTGCGTCGGATCCTGCGGCGCTGCCGGCCGGTGGCAGCCGGCGAAGGAAACGATTCCGATCACACATGAGACGAACAGCGGTTTCATTGCTCGCCATATGATACGCGGGGGCACAAGCGGGTCAATGCCGGGTGTTGATCTTTCCGATACAAAGTGCAGAGAGCAACCTTGGCCAGTGGACGACGGCTTGGACTGAAATGAACATTCAACAAGCACGGCAGCAGATTATCGCGCTCCGGCAGCAGGGGAAGGAATATGCCATGCTCGATGTCGGCTGGCAGTATCTGGCGGCGGTGCCCGACGACACGGAGATAGCGGAATTGGTGCTCGGCGGACTGTTGGATGTCGGTCTGGGCGGGCTGGTCCGCGAGTTGCTCCAACTCCGCACGGATCTTGATCAACAGACGGCCAAGAAATGGCAGGCCGCCGCCGATGCGGCGCCGGTGGGGCGCGTGCCCTGGCCGGAGCTGGCCGACACCTA
>JADFJZ010000341.1 GCA_022565195.1 Planctomycetota bacterium
CGAGATTGACCACAAGTCTACGACCACCGAGCCTATCACCAAGACCTTCACGCTGCTGTGGGCGGATGTGGATGATGTGGCCGACGGCATCATCGAGATGCTCGGCGAGAAGACCCGCGGCGCCGCCCGCAAGGCGTCCGACGATCTGGACCTGTGGGATTTCGAGACCGGCCCGCGCCGAGCGGGAGACATTTCCGTCTGGCCTCGATATCAGACGAGTACTCTGATGGTCGTCGCGCCGGCGGACAAGATGGTGCTCATCGAAGCATTCATCGAGGAGTGCGAACGAATCGACGACCCCGAGACCGATGTTCCGGTCGCCGCGGAACCGTTCGAGTTCTACAAACCGAAGTACCTGGGCGCTTATGAAATCGTGAGCATGACCCGCACGATCATCGATACGATCTATACCAACTCGCTGCCCGTTGAATTGGACTATTTGGACCGCGAGACGGTGGTGCTGAAGGGCACGCGCCGCTACTTCGACGAAGTGCTCGATTTGATCACCAAATATGTGGACACGGAAGAAAACGCCGGTGCGGTCGAGCCTGTTACTTCATTCCTCCCGCCGGTGCCGGGGAACATGCACGCGGAACAAGTGATCAGGATGGTGAGCAGGATCCTGACGGACATGGATGTCGAGATGCTGGACATGTCCGGCACGACCGCTGCGCTGCTGGGCGACAACATCCCGGAGATACCGGCCGGTTCCGAGTAAGAGTGAGAGAGAATCGAGAGGGATCTGATCATGAGACAGTCTGTAGCATTAGCGGCAATTGCAACACTCGTTCTTGTCGGACCCGTATGGGGCCAGCAGCGGAACCAGAAAGGCTACCGCGCCCAGAATCCGGACCCGCTGGAAATACTGGCGCGAAAAGCCGCCCTGCGTCTTGCGGGATTCGAGGCGCAGGAAGGCGAAGAATCCGACACCGCCGATTCGGCGCAGGTCAGCAAGCCGAAGCTCAAAGTGTATATTAACGACGAGACCGGCATGTTGATGATCGACGGCCCGCCGGAGGAAATCCAGCGGTTCGAACATGCTTATGACCTGGTCATCGAGAAAATGAGGCAGGTCGGGCCGGCCAAGCCGGACATTCGCAAGTACAAGTGCCGGCACATCGACGTGTCTCTCGCGGCGGCCTTGCTGGACGACATTTTCAACGGCCCGCAAAAGGCCCGCCAGCGGGTCGCGGCGCAACAGCGCGGCCGACAGCAACAGCAGCAGCGCGGCCGGCAGCCGCAGCGCGGCCGGCAACCCGAGCCGGAACCTGAACCCGAGTCGCAGACGGGCGGAATGGGCCGCGGCATGGGCATGCTGGAGACGCTCTTCGGCGGCGGGGACGCCAAGGCCACCGACCCCACGGAGCTGATGGGCATCCAGATCGTGCCGGACAAGCGCACCAACTATCTCTTCATCATGGCCAAGACCGATCTGTTCCCGCAGATCATCGACACTCTGTATTCGATCGACGTCGAGACGTTGAGGGAGCCGTCAGAGTCCACGATTGTCGTGCTTGAACGGCTGAACGCCGACGAAGTCAAGGCCATGCTGGAAGAGCTTCTGGGCATCACGGACGCCCGGGCGGCTCGACAGGCTGGCAGTCAGGCGCGCCGCGCCGCACAGCAGCGCCGCGGGCGGGGACAGCAGGGCCAGGGGGCCGCCCAACTCGCCGCACAAATGCAGGAAGAGTTGATGCAAATCGGCGGCGGCGAGCAGTTCAAACTCTCGGATATCAAGATTTCCAGCCTGTCCGCCACCAACACCATCATCGTCTTCGGACCGGAAGAAGCCCGCAAGAGCATCGTCAAAATCATCAAGGATCTGGACGAACAGGGTCCGGACGTTCTTGCGGTGAGCTTCACGCTGAAAAACGCCGATGCCGTTTCACTGGCCAAGACCTTGCAGGATACCTACGTGAAGTCGGGCAAAGACAGTGCCAAGAACGTCACCATCACCGCGAACGCAGAGAGCAATACCATCTACGTCAGGGCCCCGGAGAACATCCGACGGGAGATCACGCTGCGTATCGGCGAAGCCGACCTTCATGCTGACGGCATGAAGCTCCGCACGATTCAACTCTTGCAGGGCGACGCCAAGACGATCGCCGTCATACTAAAAGAGGCATTCGGCAAGCCCGGCAAGGGGCGTAGTGAGATCATGATCACGCCGGACGAGATTGCGAACCGGCTGATCGTCTCAGCGCCGAAAGAGACCTTTGAGCAGATCGCCAAACTCGCTGCCGCGATGGACCGGGCCGATCCCGACCTGATCTTGCCTCGCACGATCGAGCTCAAATATGCTTCGGCCTCGCTGGTCAAGGCCAAGGTCAAGGAGATGGCCCGGGATCTGGCGATGTCCGATCCGCAGGGCAAGAAAGAGAGTGGCGCCTTCGCCGTGATGGATGATCCAGCCACGAACTCGCTGATTGTGGTGAGCTCGCCGAAGATATTCGCCTTCGTGCAGCAGGCGGTCAGCAGCATCGACGCCCCACCCGAGGGCGGAGAGATTGCCCGCTATACTCTGGCCCTGGAGTACATCAGTGCGGATGTGGCGGCGGGGCTGGTCAACGATTATTTCAGCCAGCATTACGCGGTGCGTGGACGTGGTACGGACATACCCGTCACCGTGGTGCCGGGGCCCGGCGGCAAACACTTGTTCGTGAACGCCTCCGAGGAGAACAAGCAGATCATCGATGACCTGCTGGCGAAGATCGATACGGAGGAGGGTGAAGGTGCCGAGCGGCCGGTGGCCAGGGTCTACCGCTTCAATCATGCCGACGGCGCCACGCTGGCCAACATCATCAATCAGGCATTTCCCGGCGGCCGAGGGACGACTGCGGAAGAGCGCGTTCACGCCGCCTTCGAGCCCGATACGCAGTCGCTGGTGGTGACGGCCAACAGTGACCACCACGAAGACATCGCCCGGTTGCTCGAAGACATCGATCAGGAGAACGGCACGGATCGGCGGTCGTTCCGCACCGTGAAGCTCGCCAACGGCGACGTGACGGCGGTGGCCCAAACCTTGCAGCAGTTGATCGACGATCAGCATCGAGGGCGACGCAACCAAGTCAAGCCGAGCGTCGTACCCGCGGCCCCGAGCAATTTG
>JADFJZ010000007.1 GCA_022565195.1 Planctomycetota bacterium
GGGTCGGTGCGGACGAAGTGACCGCCGCGATTCAGCGTTTTGAGCAGCAGCGGGCTGATGATGCCGATCGGTATAGTTGGGTCCCTGCGAAGGCGAGCACTCCGCCCGCAGTTTCCGGCGCGACGCAGCCGGAAACGCCCGGGACGTTGCGCGAGTTCATTGTGCTGGCACTGGAGCACAATCCGGCCATTCGCCAGGCGCAAGAAACGGCGCACGCCAGAGCCGCCCGCATCCCGCAAGTCACCGCGTTGCCCGATCCCATGGTCCGGACCAAGACGCTGCCCGAGCCGGTTCGCACCGCCGAAGGCGACAATTTCTTCATCCTCGGCGTCAGCCAGAAATTCCCCGTGCCCGCGAAACTCGACCGTGCCGGTCGGATCGCGCTTGAAGAGACGCACATGGCGTTGGAGCAGTTGCAGCAGACGCGGCTGGCGGTGATCGCGGATGTCAAACGGGCCTACGCAAAGCTGTACGCCGTCGATCGCAGTACGGATATCACGACGGAGAATCGTGATCTTCTGCGCGGCCTGATTGACGTCGCCCGAGGCGGCTTGGCTGCGGGCCAGCGTCCGCAGGAGGATGTCCTGCGCTCGCAGGTCGAACTCTCCAACCTCGAAGCCCAACTCGTCGAACTGCGGCAGCGGCGGGCGACGGCCGTCGCCATGCTCAACCGCCTGATGGACCGGCCGACGGATACGCCGATCGCTTCGCCGGCTGAGTTCGATGTGCGAACCGTGGACGCCAAACTCGAAGAGCTTCTCGAGCGTGCCGGCGAATCCAATCCGGAGCTGCAACGCATCCAAAGCCAGATCGAACGCGACCGGCAGAGCGTGGAACTGGCGAGACTGGGCTATTGGCCTGAATTCACGGTCGGGTTTGAATGGATGCTGATGGAATCGCGTGCGGCCTTTCGCCCGCCGCCCAATCCGGCCACCGGCATGCGCCCGACGGTCCCGAAACTCAGCGAAGACGCCAGCGACAACTGGGCGATCACGTTCGGTTTTAACATTCCGATCTGGCGGGACAAGATCGAAGGTCGTATCCGCGAAGCCCGCCGCAAACTGAGTGCGTCACAACAGCAGTACAACTCCGTGCGAAACGCGGTGTACTTTCGTGTCACCGATGCGCTGGAGCGTGTCCGCAGCCAGCAGGAACTGGCCAACATCTTCCAGCACACGATCATCCCGCAGGCTCAGCAGACCTACGAAGTGTCGCGGGCGGGTTACATCGCCGGCGGCAGCGATTTCCTGTACGTCATCGACAACTGGCAAAAGTGGTTGAAGTTTCGTCTCCAGTATCACCGCATCATCGGCGAACTCGAAAAGAGCGTCGCCGATCTGGAGCAGGTGCTGGGCATGAGCATCACCGAGGTGGGAGCGGCACAATGAGCACGTCGGCGGACACCAAACGAATCGGCATCCCTGTGGTCGCGATTCTAATCGTGGTTGCAGTGGTCATCGGCTGGGTGGGATCGGACCTGTTCAGCGGCAGCGGCGGCGAGGTTGTGTCGGCCGACGGCGACTCGGCAGAGCGCATGTACACCTGCGGCATGCACCCTAACGTCATCCAGAAGGGCCCGGGAATATGCCCGATCTGCGAGATGAACCTTACGCCGATCAAGACCGGCGACGACGAGTCGGGGCCGTCAAACGAGCGCCGGATTTTATACTGGCGAGCGCCGATGGATCCCAATTTCGTCTCCGACAAGCCGGGCAAGAGCCCGATGGGCATGGATCTCGTGCCGGTTTACGGCGAGGCGTCGGAACCGGCCACCGGCCACGTGATTCGCATCGATCCAGTGACGATCCAGAACATGGGCATCCGCACGGCCGTCCTCCGCCGCGGCCCGTTGGTCAAGACCATCCGCACGATCGGTCGCGTCGATTACGACGAGCAGCGCGTGACCTTCATCAATACGAAGTTCGAGGGCTGGATCGAGAAACTGCACGTCGACGAGACAGGCCAATACGTCGAGCAGGGCCAGCCGCTGTTTGACGTGTATTCCCGCGAGCTGTACACCGCGCAGGAAGAGTATCAGGCCGCCCACAGGGCGGTGGGGCGTCTTGCGGACAGCACGCTGCCTTCAGCCAAGGAAGAGGCCCTGCGTATGCTTGACGCAGCCGTGACCAAGCTCAGGTATCTCGATGTCTCGGACGAGCAAATCGCCAAACTGAGCGCGACCGATGAAATTCAAAAGAACATGACCATCCATTCTCCAAGCCGAGGCGTGGTGACCGAAAAAATGGTGCTCCAGGGCATGTTCGTCAAGCCCGGCATGCGGCTCTATACCATCGCCGATCTCTCTCGCGTCTGGGTTTATGTGGATATCTATGAATACCAGTTGCCGTGGATTCGCGTGGGGCAGAAAGCCAAAATGAGGTTGTCCTACATCCCCGGTAAGGAATTCGAGGGCCAAGTGGTCTACATCTATCCCTATCTCGAAAAGAAGACCCGCGTGGTCAAGATGCGGTTGGAGTTCGACAACCCCACCATGGAACTCAAGCCGGACATGTTCGCCAACGTGACGCTGTTCGCTGAACTGAAGCGCGACGCATTGCTGATTCCGCGCGAGGCCTACATCGACTCCGGCATCCGCCAAGTGGCGTTTGTGGCCCTCGAGGGCGGCAAGTTTCAGCCGCGCGAAATCCAGGTCGGCGTCGAGGCCGAGAACGGCATGGTCGAAGTGCTCTACGGGCTCGATGCCGGTGAAGTCGTAGTCACCAGCGGGCAGTTCATGCTCGACTCCGAATCCAAGCTCAAGGAATCGCTGGCCAAGATGATGGCAGCCGAGCGCGCCCTCACGACCAAGCACCTACCTGATACGGGTGTAGATCAAGGAGCCGCGGGCTTTAGCCCGCGCGGATCAACCGCCGGTGAGGACGCCGCACTCGATGACAGTCCGCGTGGGCTGAAGCCCACGGCTCGGTGTCGATGTCGTCATGAGCGCTTCCTCTTCCACCACGATGACCTTGGCCGGGAACGGCATCAGTTGTTCATTGCCGCGCACCACCACCTTCATGCCTGGAGAAACGTTACCGGAGGTGATCGCGACCCATTCTCCAATCTCGGCGCCGAGCGTTACGGTCATCGGAAAGGCCATCATGCCCTCCGGCCCCGCCGGTTTCACCTCCCAAATTCGGTTCGTGCCCTCTTTATGGACCACGGCGTCCCTGGGCACGGCGATGGCCTGCCCGGCCGGACCGGTCTTGACCGTGCAGCGGGCGAACATTCCGCTGCGCAGCGCGTGCTGCGGGTTGGCGATGGCGATGTCCACTGGAAACGTGCGGGCCTGCTCGTGAGCCTGCGGAATGATGTACTTGACGCGGCCCGTCACCGTTTTATTCAAAGCGTCGAGCTTGACCCGCGCCTCATCGCCCACTTGAATATGAACGATCGCCGACTCCGGCGCGTCCACCCGGACCAGCACTGTTTCGAGGTCGATGATCTCGATCACCTGCCCGCCGCGTTGCAGCCATTGCCCGACTTCGGTGTGCAGGGCGGTGACGTAGCCGTCGAACGGCGCAGCGATCCGCGTCTTGGAAATCTCGATCTTCTTCAATTCCACTTGAGCGTTTTGCTCGACGACATCCTGTTCGGCCTCGCGCACGCGGTTTTCCGCCATGAGGAAATCCGCCAACGTGTCGTAGACTTCTTTGGCGTTGGTGCGTTGCAATGTTTCGAGTTTGGCGACGCGTTCTTTCTCGCGCGTCCAGCGATCGAGGTCGGCCTTGGCGATCTGCACCGCGGCATTGAGGCTCTCCAGTTTTCCCTCAGCCGCTTTGAGTTCCAATTGCAGCGTGTCGTCATTGAGTTGACAAATCAGCGTGCCTGTCTTCAGATAATCTCCCTGGCGGACGGGCAAGGCTGTGACCAGCCCTTCGACTTCCGCACCGACGATGCTGATGCGGTTGGGCCGCACCGAGCCGACCAGCAGGGAAGTGGCCGGCAACTCCTTGAGCTGTGCCTCCGCCAGCAGGACCTTGTTGACCGGCTGGGCCAGCGCGGACCGCGGCGCCAGCAGCCACACGGCAATGCCGAGAACCATCAGAGTTTGTATTCGTGGCAGCTTCATCATGCCGACTCAAGACCTTTATCCATTGGCAATATTATCGAATCGTTTAGTATATCTTATCATCTTGGAATCCTAAAGTCGCCGATTCCGTTATCGAATCGACGTTTTCCGAGGGCTGCAATGGCATTGATGGGCGCCGCACTCGAGGCTCTGGGCCGGACGATCTTCCCGCCCGTCTGTGTGGCCTGCGGCCGACCGCCCTACGAAGGCGGCCATCTATGCCGCGATTGTGGTGCGGATCTGGATCTGTTGCGCGCCGCGCCAGCCTGCCCGCGGTGCGGTTCGTCGTCAGGCCCGCACATCTCCGCCGAGGGACTCTGCGGGCGGTGCCGTGCTTCAAGTTTTCACTTCGACGGGACGGCCCGCGTGGCGCCCTATATCGATCCCTTGATGCAAATGCTGCGTCGATACAAGTATCGCGGCTCGGAGTATTTGGACTCTTGCTTGGCGGACTTGATGATCCGCTCGCTGGAACAGACAATGTGGCACAAGGATATTGAGGCCGTCGTGCCGGTGCCGTCGCACTGGATGCGCCGGATTACGGAGGGCTTTCACCCAGTAATGGCGCTCGCCACTCAGATCGGAAGGCGCTTTAACGTGCCCTGCTTGTCGGTGATGTGTCGCGTTCGGTTCGAGCGTCATCAGATCGGACTCTCCCGGATTGAGCGGATTCGCAACGTACAAGGCGCATTCGCATTGCGATCCGGCGCCTGTGTGCAAGATGCCTGCATCTGCGTCGTGGATGACGTCATGACCTCCGGGGCCACGCTGAACGAAGTGGCCAAGGTGCTGAAGCAGGCCGGCGCCCGCAGCGTCTACAATCTCGCCCTGGCCCGAGCTGGGCAGGAACAAGCAACGCTCGGGGTAGCCTAGTGTTTGGCCACTCGAAGAAGTGCGGGTTGGGTCTTGAACTGGAGGTCGGAGTCTCTGCTGACCGACGACAAACAAGAACGTCAGCCGCCACAACACCATCCCGCAGATTCAAGTGTGTCGATGCGTTCGCGTGAGTGTTTGGGGTGGCTATGCGTGTGCGTGTGGGTGTGGCGACGAGCGTGGCGTGTTCCGGCTCCGGAGGAGCCCAGGTTGGTAGCCAGGGGCGCAAGCCCCTGGAACGCAAACGGCCGAGCCGCTGAGCCCCGGCGGGGCGACAGAATACTGCCGGCCCTCCGGGGCTTTGTTGTTCGAGGATGCTGTTGTCCAGGGGCTTACGCCCCTGGCTACCGACCGTCGTCCCTTCGGGACTTGTATTTGGCACCCGAAAGAGTGCGGCTTGGTCTTGAAGTATCGTTCGGCATCTCTGCCGGCCAACCGCCGACAGGGAGGTCGGCCGCCACGACACCATCCCGCAGATTCAAGCGCGGGGATGCACTAGTGCTTCGTCTCGCGTGTTGTGAAGCGTGTGCCCCGCCGTGGTGCTTCAAGTGTTCTTTGAGTTCCCCGAAGTGCGAATGGCCAACAACGTGATGTCGTCGCCCTGCGGCACGTCGCCGCTATAATCCGATACGGCTTGCCGCATGTTCTTGAGCAGTTCTTGTGGGGGGGCGCCGGCGTGTTTGCGAAGGGTCTCGTGAATCCGATCGATGCCGAACTCTTCCTCTTGCCCGTTTAGTGCTTCGTTGAGCCCGTCGGTATAAAAGAACAGCGTCGTCGGCCCTGCGCCGAGATCGAGGTTGATACAGCCGTAATCGGTGTCTTCGTCGATGCCGAAGGGCAATCCGCCCCGCTCGGCAGCGACCTCGATCCGTCCGTCCGGGTGGAGGGCCATCGGGGCATGGTGCCCGGCGCTCACGTAACGCAGCAGGTTTGCCGTCGGATCGACCACCGCGAGGATCGCGGTCACAAACCGGCTGGTGTCCGTATTTTGGTACAGCAGGGTGTTCAATTCGCGCGCCGTAGCCGCGAGGTCGGTGGTTCTCGGCATCAGCACGCGGATGGCGGCCTGCAGATTCGCCGCGATCAGAGCCGCAGCGATGCCCTTGCCCACCACGTCCGCGATCACGATGCCCACGCAGCCGTCGGCCATCTTCAAGATGTCGTAGTAATCGCCGCTGACTTGCCGGCCGGGTTCGTTCAGGGCTGCGATTTCGAGTTGCGGATGAATGTTCGATGTTTCCGGGAAGAGGTTGCTCTGGATTTGCCGCGCGATGGCGATTTCTTTCTCGAGAAAGACCTTTTGCTGTTGCTCTTCCATCAGGCGGATGTTTGTCAGGCCGATGCTGACCTGCCGGGCCAGCGCCGCCAGGAAATCGACATCTTCCTGCGTGTATTTCTTCGTTGTGGTGATGCGATCGCCGTAGATCACACCGAGAACCTCGTCGCCGCAGGCAATCGGCACGCACATTGCCGAGAGCGTGCCCTGCTGCACGATACTCATGGTCGGGTCCGCCAACTCCGCGGCAGTATCCGACAGAATGACCCGCTGGCCCTCCTCGAGTGCTTGCTTGAGGATCGTGCGGCTCAGCTTGATCTCGCCGTCGGCGCCGCGGATGTTGTGTACCACAGGCCAATCCATGCCCCGGCGCTGGTCCTGGGCGATCCCGATGGCCACCCGCTCAAACTGAAAGGTTTCGATCGTGATCTTCATAATGTCGGCGAGCAGATCGTCCCGACTGCGCAGGCCGGTCAGGCGATCGTTGATTTCGTACAACATCTCCAGGCGATGTTGCGACAAGCGCAGCTTGTCCTGCGGGCCGACGAACGAGATCGAACTCGGTGCGATCGTGTCGCGATCCTCCACGGAAACCAGGCTGGTGGCGAAAGTCGAATCCGTTGCCAGGAAGCGGCTCACGATCGAGCCGAAGGTCACTTCGTCGCCGTCGCGCAGTTCGCAGGTCGTCGTGGGGATGTTGTTGACCAGGGTGCCGTTCTTGGAGCCCAGGTCGCGGAGCGTGAATCGGCCGTTGGAATCGCCGCGAATGTCGGCATGGCGGCGGGAGACGGTGGCGTCATCGATTTGAATGTGGCAGCTCGGATCGCGCCCGACGTCCTGCGGGCGAAGCGTCAGCGAGTGGTGGACGATTTCGCCGCTCGGCAAAGTGACGACAATTTCCGGCATGGCTGTCCCGTCAATAAAGCAAAGGAGCGAGCATGTTAAACAAGATGCTATCCAGCACAAAGAGGGCGCTGGCTGGCGCCGGCGTCAGCCACGTTCGCCCAGATGACTCAATCTTTTGCATCGCACGCACAGATCATTTTACCGCAGCCCGGGCACCCGGAACCGTACTTGGCTTCAAGCGCTGACGCCAGATCGACATTGGCGACATTGGCCAGCGTGAAGATCCAGGCCAGCACGTCGGCGAACTCCTCGGACTTTTCTTCGGGCGTGCCCTTGGCGAGGGCCGACGCCAGTTCGCCGACTTCTTCGATCAGCCACATAAATGTCCCTGACGTGCCGCGCTCGCGATCCTTGTCGCTGTACATGCGGTCGATCAATTCCTGAAATTCACCGATTTGCATCAACGCCGATTATACCACGTGGGGCATGGTGTGTAGAGCCCGGTAGACCTCGTGGTCCGGCGAGGCCTGTCCGTATCAGTCGTCAAGCAGTTGCCGGGCAGGGGAGTTGGGGTCCAGCTCGACGGCCTTGCGGGCGGCCTCCTTGGCTTGATCGCGCCGCCCCGCGCGATAGTAAGCAAAAGCCAGCTCATTGTGGTGCAGGGCTTCCTTGGGTTCGAGGATCGTCAGCACCTCGTATTCGTGCAGGGCCTTCTCGGTGAGCTTGAGGTCGTCCAGCAGGGTCGCGAAGGTGCGGTGCGTCTTGACGTCGTACGGGTCGATGTCGAGCGACTGGCGATACCATGATGCCGCCGCACGCAACTTGTCCTGCTGAGCGTAGATTCGTGCGATTTGCCGAGGCACATCCGGGTCATGCTCCTCGTGCCGGGACAGCTCGAGCAGTTCCGGCAGAGCGTGCGCGTCGTCGTCGCGTTGAAGATAGATGCCGCTGAGGATACGGTACGAGAGCGGGTTCAGCGGCTGAAGCGCTTTGAGCTTTTTCGACCAGCGGACGGCGTCGTCATGCTCGTCATGTTCGTTGGCCCACTCCGCCAGGAACTCCGGGCCGGCCGGCTCCGTGGGATGATGCTCCGCCAGAAGTTCGTAATAGTTCTTGGCACGTTCGAGCATTTCTCGGAAGCGGTCGCGGGACGGCTGCTCCTGGGCCAGCAGAATGCTCGCGTCGGCCGCCAACTTCAATCCATCGGCATGGTGCTTCTTCAGTTCGAGGCAGCGTTCGGCGTGGGCGAGTGCCTCGGAGTATTCACTCTTGCGGATCAAGATCTCCGCCATGTCCGCGTGCAGGTCGGCACTGTCTGGATAGGTCCGCAACATCCACTTGACCACGAACGGATCGGGCGCCGGATCCAGCGGCAGTCCCCACGCCTGCGCGTCCGCCAGCGCCCAGACTTTGAACTGTTCGTCGAATTCCGCCGTGGTCACGCCGGCAGCGGATGGGAAAACGTCCCGCTGCACCTGGCCGTCGCGATACATGCGCAGCATACGATTGATGACGTCGTAACCGTTTTTTTCGATCAGGTACTCGCACATCCATTCACTCTGGGCGTAGGCCATTTGGCGATCGTCGGCTTGCCGTGGGCGGATGAAACCCCAATCGATCTTCTCCAGCGAAAACAATTCATCCCGCCGCAGGCGCTGTGCGAGCATGTTCTTCCAGGTCCAGCTCTTGGGGCGGTCTTCCTGCAGCACGGCCAGGCCCTCGGTAAACCAGTGCGGGATGCGGTTGCGCGTCGCCGCCAGCGTAACGGTATGCGTGAACTCGTGGCGCAGCACATTGGCGACGTTGTATCGGCCGAAGACGTCCTCGCGTGGGGCGTCCATGGCGATGACCCGGCCCGTACACGCCCCGACCGTGTGAATCCACGGCTTGCCGTGAATCCGCACGGCGAATTTGCGGTGGTCGGGGAAGAATTCGATGATCGTCTTTGTTTCCAGCTTGGTTTCGTAGTCCTCGGAGAGTTCGGCATAGATGCTCTCGAGGTATTCGCCGGTGTATTTCCCCAGCACGGCGTCTTGGCTGTCGGAGTAGTGAATCTCGAAGTTCTCCGTCTCGTAGACCAAGAAGCCGGCCATTTCGTCGAGCAGTCGCTCGGTGTTGAACGTGCGCCTATTGAACGCGTCGAGGTCCAGTGCCGCATCAACCACGGCGCGGGCTTTGTCTTCGTAGCCCCACTGCATGTACATCATGGCCAGTTCGTTCCGCGGGTCGGGATTGGTCGGATCGAACTCGATTGCCTTGCGCAGCTCTTCTTCCGATTCCGGAAACTGCCGCCCGTCGGAGAGTTGCTTGCCGATGATCGCGTGCAGGACGGCCGGCGCGGCGTTGAGCTGGTAAACGCGCCGCTTGGTTTCCTCCGCGTCGGAATAGTAGCCGGCCCGGATTTGAGCGGCCGCCAGATAGGACAGCGCGGTGATGTGGTTCGGGTTGATTGCCAGAGCCTGTTTGGCCACGGCGGCCGCATCCTCGAAGCGTCGCTCGAGCATCCTGCACGCCGCCAACAGCACGTATGCTTCGGCGCTCCGCGGGTTGATGTCCAGGCAGACCGCCACCCGGCTCTCGACGTTCTCGAAGTCCCAGCCGTCCAGCGCGATGCGCACCAGGCCGAGGTGCGCTTCCAGGCTGTTCGGATTGCTCTTCAGCACGGCTTTGTACTCGACCAGGGCGTCGGTGAGGTTGTATTTCTCGAACAGCAAATCGCCGATCGCCAGTTGCGCCGGCCAGTAGGACAGATCCAGGATTTCGCACGCCGGTTGCAGCACGTCGCGCACCACGTATTTCGTCCGCCGCGTCAAGTGTTCCGACCGCGTCAGCACCGAATAGCGATAGAACCCCACGCCCGCATAGTGCGCGTCCTCGGCCGTTTCGGGAAAGCGGGCTTCTCCCGCAAGCAGCTTGTCGAAGTACTGGTAGGTATGAATGGCATCGTCCCGCCGGCCGACCGTTTCGTACAAGCGTCCCAGTTCGTAACGCGCCCGCATGTGGTCTTTGTCGAGCTTGAGCGCCTGCTGGCCGTGTTCGATCGCTTTGTCGTAGTTCCCCAATTTCGAATACGCCGCCGCCGCCGCCCGATGCCACCGCGCCCTCCCCGAGCCGTGGGCTTCCCTTCGGGTCTGAGCCTCAGGGTCGAAGACAGCCCACGCGGACTCACGAATCGATTGCAGCGTATCCAGCGCTCTCTCATAATCCCCCCACGCCATCTGGCAGTCCGCCATAGCGATGCCGGCCGATGCAGCGAGTTCCACGACGCCGGTGCCGTCGTCGTCGCCGGCGAGATCACTGAATTCCTCGAACGCATGGCGGTAGTATCCAGTCAGGAAGTACTCCCGCGCGTCATCAAACCGCCGCTGTACGCTGCGGTCGGCACCTGCCCGCGCGGGCGTGCCACTGTTGGTTTGCGGGGTGCCACTGGCGGCTTGCCCGCCAGTGTTCTGTGCAGGCAGTGCCCACCCAACGACAACGATAGCCAAGATTCCGGGAATCACTTAGTGTTCCTCAGTTCACCAACGCCTCAACTTCCGAGCTCGTTTCTGCCGGCGGTTGGTTGCTGTTCACCCTGCCAGCACCGCCACGATGATCGCCACCGTGAGCGCCGTCCAGATCAATCCAAACAGGCCGCCGATGATGATGCCGATCCAGGCGTGGGCTGCGCCGCGAATCACGGGGTTGCGCTTGCGTCGCTTCAGTCCAATGATGCCCAGCACGAACGCCGCAATGCCGATCGGGAAGAACGGGATGATCGAGAACACGCCGCAATAGTAGGCCATCAGCGCCGGGACGTTCTTGTACGGAATCAGCCCGCCGGTGGCATCGCCCCCTTCCGCCGCGGCGCCGCGCGATATGGCCCCCGGTACGGTCGGCGGGGCCGAAGCCGCGTGACCACACGATCGGCAGAACGCGTCCGCAGGCTCCAAAGGCCTTCCGCAATCACTACACGTTCTTTCTTCGAGATTGGACATTCATCGTCCTTCTGATTACCGTCTGCTCCATGGCGTCAGGCGCGAACCTTGTGCCTGTTCGCCACTAGTCTAAGCGTTTTGCAGTCATACTCAACCGTCAGTCCGCCGGGCAGTTCGAGTCGCTTACCGGAGACGTTTTTGTGAGCAAGCTCGACGATGGAGCACAAGTGACCGAAGGTGAGTTTCTTCTCGCCAACGCCAAGCGTACTGATGGCGCGGCGGATGAGTTCGGTTTGGAGGGCTTGCGGCTCGCGCAGCAGGGCGGTGGCGTTGAGCGTGATTTCGGTCGGGTGTTCGGCGCCCCTTTCGCCAATGAGCATCGTTGGGAACTTTTCATCGACCGCCCGCTGTACGAACTCATTGAGCCGCCGGGCCTGCTCTGCCAGTCGCAGCACGGCGTCCGCGACGGAAGGGTTGTAATCTTGCTCGAGCTTCGGGATCAGCTCATTGCGGATGCGGTTGCGCGTGAACTCCGTGACTTCATTGGTGTGATCGTGGCAGTACGTCATGCCGCGCTGGTCGAGATACGCCAAAATGTCGGCCCGCCGAACATTCAGCAACGGCCGAATCAGTCGGTAGGGCTGACCGTTGCGGAGCGGGCGGACGGCGGGGATTCCGCTCAGGCCTCGAATGCCCGTGCCGCGGATCAGGCGGT
>JADFJZ010000342.1 GCA_022565195.1 Planctomycetota bacterium
CCAACGAGCTTTCGACCCCTGCCAGTGCCAATGTGGAGGCACGCACCATTGGCCCGCGCTCATGGGCCAGACGAAGAGTGCTTGAGCGCATCTGGAGGGTCGATACGAATGCCACCAACAGCAAACCGGCACCGAACAGGGCGAGAACCATATGCGAACGGAACAGCTTGCGACGAAGACCCCGACCTCGGTTCGCTTGCTCTTCCACAGCCTGCCCACGATCAGACACCTGCGAGTTGTTCATTATTCCTCCTCGTCTGACAGCCAGTCGGGTTCCTGCTGAACAAGGCTCTGAAGTTCTTGCAGTTGTCCTTTCAATCTTCCGGCCCGCTGGAAGACGTGCGAGGGAAACTTGCGGCCTGGGTAAAAAGCCTCGCGGGCGGGTTGCGCGTCGGGAAGTTGAGCACCGGCTGCACGCGGTTCTCGCCCTTTCCGAAATAGGGCATCACCGGCGGCAGCACGGCCGAGCAAGCAAAGGTCTTCAACAGTTGCATGAGCTCGCCCTCGGGGCCGTGGATCAGGCTGGGGCGGAAGATGGTCCAGTCCAGCCCGGACTGCATGACGCACTGCTCGGCCATGTGCTTCGATTGGTGATACTTGCTGACGGCGTCCGGGCGCGTGCCCAGCGCGGACATGTGGACCAGGCGCTTGATGCCCGCATCCTTGCAGGCCTGCACGACGTTCTTCGTGCCCTCGTAATGCACGCGGCCGAAGGTGTTCTCGCCGCGCTCCATGATGATGCCGACCAAGTGAATGGCCTGGCTGCACTGCCGAGCGGCCTTCTGCACGGCGGCGGGCGACGTCACATCGCCGCGCACGCTGACGATCTCCGCGCCGGGGTACAGCTCGGTGCGGGCTGCGAACTTGTCGGGATCGCGAACCACACACACCGGCACGTAGCCGGAGGAGAGTAGCTTCTTGAGCACGTATCCACCGACGAAACCCGTCGCGCCGGTAAGCAATACTCGTTGCGATTCGGTTTGGTCAGTCACCCGCGACCTCCTCTGTTTCGAGCTTCTGGAACAAGATCGCCGCCTGGCCCAACGCATGACCGGCGGACAGTTCGTCGGCAGCGGTTGCCCAGCAAGTGTAATCGTCGCCGAGGTTCAGCATTTGCCTGCACTTGTCGGCGCTGAACGGCAGGAACGGCGCCATCAGCGTGGCCAACGTCCGCTGGGTCTGAATGCAGACGTTGATCGTCGTGCCGCAGTCTGCCATGTTGTCTTTGCGGCTCTTCCACGGCTGCTTGGCATCGAAGTACACGTTGCCCGCCCGGGCCAAGTCCATCATATCCTGGAGCGCGGCTTTGAAGCGAAATCGTTCCAGGTTTTCTGAAACCTTGGAAGCCGTCTCTTGGCGCCGCGCCATTTGTTCCAGCTCAAGTTGCCCGCGTTGGCCTGCGTCGGGCACTTTGTTGTCAAAGTACTTCGCGGCGAAGGTCAGCGTGCGGTTGAAGAAGTTGCCCAGGGCGGCCAGCAGTTCGGTGTTGTTGGTCCGGATGTGGTCGTCGAAGCTGAACGCCGTGCGGGCGCCTTCGGGGGCAATGGCGGTCAGGTAGTACCGCAGCGGATCGGGGTCGTACTCCTTGAGATACTCTTCGATCCACACGGCTGTGCCGCGCGACTTGGAGATCTTTTCTTCCTCCTGGCCGGGGAACTTGATGTTCAGGAAAGCGTTGGCCACCACTTGATGCGGAAGCTGGTATTCGCCCTTTTGGCCCTGGATCGAATCAGAGTCGTGCGTGGCCAGCATCATCGCAGGCCAAGTGATGGCGTGGAAGATGGTGTTGTCCTCACCGATGAAGTGGACGATCTTGCAATCGGGGTCTTTCCAGTAGTTGTGATATTCGTCCGGCGACCGGCCTTTGTCCGCGAGGAGCTGGGCCGTGAAGCTGACATAGCCGATGGGCGCGTCAAACCACACGTACAGCACCTTGCCCGCCGCATCGGGATCATCCAGCGGCACCGACACGCCCCAATCGAGATCGCGCGTCATGGCCCGCTCGGGCAGGCCGTCGCGGATCTGGCCCAGGGCGAAGTTGATCACGCTGTTGCGCCACTCGCCCTTCTTTTGCTCCAGCCACGACTTCAAACGCGCCTCAACTTGATCGAGTCGCAGATACCAGTGAACGGTCTCGCGCGGTTCCGGAGTGCAGCCGCTGAGCGTACTCTTGGGCTTGACCAAAAGCAGCGGGTCGGTGGCTTGGCCACAGTCTTCACACTGGTCGCCGAACGCGTTGGCAGAGCCGCAATGGTGGCACGTGCCCTGCACGAAGCGATCCGGCAGGAACTGGCCGACTTCCGCGTCGTAAAGCTGCTTGGTGGTCTTCTTGGTGAACAGGCCTTTGTCGTGGATCGTGCGGAAGAACTCCTGCGAGAGCTTCTCGTGCGTGGCAGTGTAGTGCGGCTGGTGCGTGCCGCCGTAGACGTCGAAGTGAATCCCCAGCCCCTCGAAAGCAGACTGCTGCCCGCGATTGTGCGTGGCGGTCAATTCTTCGACGCTGATGCCCTCCTCGCGAGCGGTCTTGAGCGCGGCCACGCCGTTGTCATCCGACCCGCAGATAAACATCACGTCCGCCCCCGTCGCCCGGAGATAGCGAACATAAATGTCCGAGGGCAGGTAGGCGCCGGCGATGTGCCCGACGTGCAGCCGACCGTTCGAATAGGGCAACGCCCCGGTCACCAGGAATCGTCTCGTGCTCATGGGGGCGTATGGTATCGCATCGGCCGGCGTTTTAGAAGCGCAACATGCTCGCGTCGCGTACATGGCGAAACAAGTCGCACACTGCCGCGCGGCGCGCGGGGGAACTTGTGGCAGGCCGGAGCGTCCATTACGATTGGAGCGTCCTTGCCTCGGCATGCCACGCCCGGGAGCGCCAATCACAGCCGGAAGCGCCGGCGCCCGGTCAGCGATCCCGCGCTTGCACTTGGGGCTCGGGTTGATGTCACAGTACTACGAATCTGCTCTTCGGAGATCGATGATGTCACAACGCGTTGTTGGAACAATCGAAGCCATTGCAGTCCGACCGTGCAAGAATGGCCCGATGGCGGAACTTCCACGAGTCGAAGCCCATGCCGGCGG
>JADFJZ010000343.1 GCA_022565195.1 Planctomycetota bacterium
ACGCCGCTCCCGAGAGCGCGGCTATTGCCAGCCCGACGACCACCCCGATGCTCTTCGCCATGCCGCGCATGGGGCGAGCGTAACGCGACATGCAGTGGGAGTGACAAGGTTTTGGGTGGTTTTGGCGCTGCTGTGTCATTACTCAAGAGTTGTCACCCCCCCCAACCCCCCCCTGAGCCAGCGCCCCAAGGGCACCCACCGCCACCTCTGGGAGCATTATCCCTCCAGTTTTGCCGGCCTGAGCCCGAAAGAGAAGCTGCGCTGCGGGGCGCTCAAGCGCGCCGTGGAGCACGACCGCGTCTTCGCCTTCAGGAAAGGCACCGCCGTCGGCAAGTTCAACGTGACCGAGGAGGGCGACTACCGCCTGTACATGCGCGTCAAGTGGTGCTGCGCCTGCGGCAACTCCTTCTACTTCAGCGTGGACGACAAGCCGCTGGAGGTCGTCTGGCTGTGCAGGGGCTGCCACACACTTCTCCATCGGAGGATGGCGCGATCGAGTTAATCCAGAGAACCCTCCTAGAGTGTCGTAGCCGGGGCTGGCATGCGCCCTCCGAGGGCATCACCGAGCAGTTCATCCGATCACGCGGGGGAAGGCCTACAACTCGAGATTTTCTAGGAATCATAGATGTCATCGTGTTTCCCACCTACGGGTCTGCACAGACCAACGCGTGCATGGGCCTTCAGGTGACCTCGTGCTCGAATCACGCAGCCCGTGTGAGGAAGGCCATGATCAACGATCACCTGATCTACTGGCTAAAGGCTTGCAACGAGTTCCAGGTCTGGTCGTGGCGCCAGGACAAGTCCGGTCGGTGGATCCTGCGTCAGCAAATGCTCATGCTGGACGAGAACCTCACGATGATCGCCACGAAGGCGATCAGCATGGCGGCGACGTTCAGCGCCAGCTTGAGTCCGTCGGTGGCGCCTCGGGCGGCGGCGTCGAGTACGTTTTGCGTTTCATGCTTTTGCTCGTGCAGAAACTTCCGCTCGTCCAGCGGCGTATCGACCTCCGGCAGCATGATCTTGGCAATGACGAACGCCGCCGGCGCCGACATCACGCTGGCGGTCAATAGGTGTTTAATGAACAATTCGCGCTGGGCCGGATCATCGCCGCCCAGAATGCCGACGTACGCGACGAGCACCGAACCCGCGATCGTCGCGAAGCCGCCGACCATGAGTGCCATGAGCTGCGAGACGGTCATTTTGTCGACGTAGGGTTTGACGCACAGCGGCGCCTCGGTCTGGCCCACGAAAACATTGGCGGCCATGGCCAGCGCTTCGGTGCCGGTGACGCCCATGATGCTGCGCAAGACCCATGCCAAGCCGGCCACCACGCGCTGCATGATGCCCAAGTGATACAGCACACCCATGAGCGACGAAAAGAAAATGATGACGGGCAGAACTTTGACTGCGAAGACAAAACCCCAGGGGCCTGTCGGATCCATCAGACGCGGTCCAAACACAAATTCAATTCCCGTATCCGCACAGCCGATGACGATGTTCACACCGCTGGCCAGATAATCGAAGGCCTGTACAACCGGCGGAAACGACAGCAGCAACCAGCCCAGGACAACTTGCAGCCCGATGCCGCTGAGCACGATGCGCGGGGAAATCCGCTTGCGATGGCGGGACAGCAACAGGGCCAGGCCCAACAATGCCAAGACACCAAGGATCCCGACAAACCGCTGCATGAATGATCCTTACCAGCAACACGACCAGCACGAAACTAGCTTCGGAGCGCGAACGGGAACGGAGCGTTGGAACTGCCTGAACTTCTTCGATGGGACTCAATCCACGGGCCGCGCGGGAATCATCATACTCGCGATGCCGGGAATAGGAAAGTACACCCCGGCGCCTTCCAGAATCGCCGGGCGCCTGTTCGCTCAGGCGATCTTGTATAGGAACCAGCGACTCTTGGGCGAGCCGCTGCGCGGCGTATGCCGGACGAAATAGATCGTCCAGACCGAATCGTCGGCCATGCGGAGGGTGTAGTAGTGGCGTCTCAGGTAGCGCTCGCCATCGGCCCGCCCACCCTCGGGGGCACTTTGTTTCCATTGGTCGAGTTTTTCGATGATGCGATAGGTCTGTCCCCGCCAGGCGAACTCCAAAGGCAACCCCGGTTCGCCCCGGCCCATCGCGGCGGTGTCGAAATGCCCGCCGCTCGGCGTAATCGGCTCGCTGACAAACTGCTCCATGCAATTATCATACTGAGGATGGCCTGTGCCCGGGTGTCGAAATCGTGTCGCCGAGCCAGGCTGCAACCACTTCTTCGGCCCGGCGAGCGGCGCGCCGGGCGACTTGATGCCGTCGTGTCTGGTTGGAGCGAATTGGTATAATAGAGTTTTGACTCCCAGCATCGGTCGAGCCAAGCTCAACCGACCGGCAATGAGGGAACGATGGCTAAGCAGCGGGCACAATTGACGATCAAGCAGATTCTGCGCTGGGCGGATGCGCACTACGAACGTACGCGTGAGTGGCCGACAAGGCGCTCAGGTCCCGTGCATGGGGCACCCGCCGAGAGGTGGGGTGCCATCGATGGGTTCCTACAGCGCGGCAGTCGCGGCTTACCCGGAGGTTTGTCCCTCGCAGAGCGGCTCACCGCTGCCCGCGGTCCACGGCAACGTAAAGTTCTCAAGCCGCTGACGATGAAGCAGGTCTTGGCCTGGGTCGATGAGCATCATCAGCGCACCGGCCGCTGGCCGACCAAGCGTTCTGACCCCGTGCGCCAGGCGCCCGGCCAGAAGTGGGAGTCGATCGACCGCGCCCTGCTCTACGGATTTCGCGGCTTTCCGGGTGGTTCCTCGCTGGCCCGCTTGCTGGCCCGCGAGCGCAATGTGCGTAACAGTATCAGCAAACCACGTCTGACGATGAAGAAGATCTTGGCGTGGGCGGATGCACACCACAAGCGCACGGGCCGATGGCCGGCCCTTCTTTCGGGGCGGGTGCATGAGGCGCCGGAGGAGAACTGGAGCGCCCTGTCGCAGGCATTGGTTCATGGAGGCCGAGGCCTGCCGCCCGGCGGGTCGCTCGCCAAGCTGCTGGCCAAGCACGGTCGCAATAGCAACCAGGGGGCACTGCCCAAG
>JADFJZ010000344.1 GCA_022565195.1 Planctomycetota bacterium
TTATGCCCTTTCGTGGTCCGACCGGTGGGGACGCCGGCCGCTACAGTTCCTGTTCGTCTCGTTTTCGTACTTTGTACTTCACTCATGCGGCTTGCCTCGGCCTCCGTTCGGACCGCGGCAGGTCACCGGCGCTACCGGGCGATGGTCTCGACCACGATTTGCATCTTGCCCGCCGGCGATCCGCCGCTGGTGGCCTGAGTGACCACGGCTTTCAAACCCTTTTTCGCGGGGATGGTGGCCAGCGCCTCTCCCGCAGCAGCCTCGTTCAGCGTCTTGTCGCTGCCGCCGTTGAGGATCGCATCATTCACCGCATCCGCGCCCGCATCCGCAGCCGTGAATGTGATGTTGATGCTGCCGCCGTCAGTGTCTTGCAGCGTCACGATGCCCTGGTCCTGCGAGCTGCCGGCGAATTGCTCCGCGACCACCGCGTAGGCGCTGCGCACCACCATGCCATTGCTGTTGAGGCTGGCGGGCACGAGCACCACCGACGAAGGCGTTTGTCCCGTTTCACAATCCACCTCGCCCACGGCCGTGTAGCTCTGGCCGCGTACGAGGTTGCCGGTCTGCAAACGTACGATCCCCACGCCGCTGGACACATAATCCACCACATAGCCGATGTACGAGGCGTTGTCCGGACTTAGCGTGGCCGTCGCGTCGTCCGACGCGTAGATCGACACGCCGATATCCTGGATCCCCAGACTGGCGATGGCCAATTCAAAATCACCCTGCGTAAACACCCGAACGTTGACGTCGCCGTCCGCGCCGGAAGTGTTGTCGCCTTCTTCGTAGGCCAGACCCAGGAACAGATCACCGGCCACGAAGGCCCGGACGTAACCGTCGATTGCCAACCCGACGAAGCCGCCCTTGAAAACGTGAGCGCTCGCCGTCAGGCCATACTGACGCAGTTCCTGATCCACCAACCGATCGACTTCCTGATTTGCCGTCAATGCCATGTCGCCGTTCTCCTGATTGCGTGTGTTTCTTTACTGACTACCGACTACTGATTACTTTCTCTCATTGCCTGCTGCACGTAAGCGTCTTCCGAGGTCAACGCTTGCAGCACTGATTCGCAGCGGAATTCGCTGCGGGCCCGCGCCGCCACAAGCTGGCTCGTTTGTGCCACTGAATCACCTGCCGAAGGCGCCGCCGTCCTGCCCAGACTCACAACCATCGGCGCTGCGGCGGACCAGTCGTCGAAGCTTTGCGCATCGCTGAGGGCCAGCTTCAGCGCCCACTCGCGCTGGGCTTCGGTCAACTTGCCCGCTGCCATGGCCTCCGACACGCGGGTCTCGGCGCCTTTGTCTTCCTCGCGCTGCTCGAGTTCCGCGATCCGCCGCGAGGCAGCCACGAGTACTTGCCGGGCTCCGCCCTGCTGATCCAGATCCAACTGCTTGCGCAGTTTCTCCAATGTCTCCACCATCGATTCTTCCTCCAGCGTTTGGTCCAGGGAGCCGCAGGTCCCGGCGCGCCGGGAAAATCCCGACTTGTCGGGAGCCTGCGCGATTTGCACCGTTTGAGTTGAGCTTTTCACTTCGCCGGCGTGCCCCGGGCAGCTTGCCCGCCCGTGTTCGTCGGAACTGTCTTCGCGATTCACAAGCGCCTCCATCCCGACGATGGCCGGCTTGTTGGTCAGCGCTGCCGAGTGCAGCCCGACCAGCCGCCGGTCGCTCTTGCGAATCAGCGCCACGGGCGAGAGGTAGCGGTATTGTCGTTTTTGAAGATGCTCCAGGCCCAGCTCGGTCCACTCCACGTCCGCCATCAGACCGACCGACTCGATACCGATCAAGTCTTTGATCCAGCCCGCCGCCGGCGCCAAGCCGTCGGGCGAGGAGTACGATCCGCCGAGCGTTTGGTGCTCGAAATCGATGGGAATGTCGGTGCCGTGCTCCCGGAATTGTTCGATCGTGGCAGCCACCGCCTGGCCATCGACGAAGAAGTGGCCTTGAGTGCTCTCGACATCGCCCCACGGAGCGATCAAGATCCGCGTCGGCGCCGCCCCCGTCTCCAGTTCCGCCGACCGCAACGACACCATATCCATTTCACCCGCCGAGCTTTGTTGGTCGTCTTCCACGGCTGCCTCCATGAGAAGAGTGTGATTCCTGCTTCCAGCGTTTCACGCTTCACGATCCACGCTTCACTGCCATTACTTGCCCCGCGCGCTACGAAAAGCGCGTGGCCAACCGATCAGCGCGGGAATCTCACGATCTATGGAAGAGTCGGGAACCGGTTTGTCGGAAGATGATCATGGTCTACAATGGGAAAGGGCGTATTCCTGCGGGAACAAGAACAAGGTGGAACGCCGTTCCCTGTTCAGGCATTTGCCCAACGGCAAGCCACCGGGAGCGTCTTTGGAAGTGACTTGGTCGTTTGGCAGACGCACCGAGACACGTTTGTTTTGTGTCTGGAGCAGTGGCACCAAACATTCTATAATGCCGCCGTGAGCACATTTCCTTCTGTAGTGATCCCGCTCGTTGGAACGATGGCCCTTGCCGCTACGGCTTGCACGCCACATGCTCGAGTCACCGTCGAACAATCGCGGGCCAAGGGCCGACAGCACAGAATGGAGCTGCAGAGCAACTGGGCTGCGTTTGCCGAAAACGGCAGCACGCGGGCGCTGCTCGCTTTTCCACTGCCCGGTGCCCGGCGCGGCGACAAGCACTTTTACATTTATCTTCGCTGCCCGTCCGCGACCGGCCGCTTCCTTCTGGCGCCCGGCGGCCCCGACGACGTGCGCGGCTTCTTCAAGCAAGTGACGGGACGGCACGCCGGCGTGGCGCGGTTCATACAGGCTGCGGTAACGATCGACGGAGATCAAGACACGTGCGCGGGTCGATTCGAATTCAAGTGCGACGACGGCACCATTTTGCAGGGCGAATTCCGCGCTACGCGTGACGACTGGATCGTGCAGCAATTCGAGGAAGCGACCGGGCTGGAATGACGCTTCTTTGGGTTTTGGCACTGGCAGCATTCGCCACGTCGATCATCTCCGGCATCATCGGCATGGGCGGCGGCATCCTGCTGCTGGCGACGATGCTGAGTTTTCTGTCTCATGCCGAGACGATTCCCGCGCACGGCG
>JADFJZ010000345.1 GCA_022565195.1 Planctomycetota bacterium
ACCGGGTGGTTGATGCCGTGATGCCCGAACTTGAGCTTGTAGATGTCGGCCTGCAGCGCGCAGGCGATCAATTGATGCCCGAGGCAAATGCCGAACATCGGCAGCTTGCCGATCAATGATCGGACGGTCGTGATGCTCTCATCCACGACGGATGGATCGCCCGGCCCGTTGCCGACGAGGATGCCGTGCGGCTGACGTTCGAGGATCTCCTCCGGACTGCTCAGGCCGGACATGGAGACGATTTCACAGCCGAGCCGGGTCAAACTGCGCAGAATGTTGAACTTGATGCCGCAATCGAGGGCCACGATTCGGTGTTTGCACTCGGCATCGGGCGCGGCCTGCCAGTTCTCCGGCGCCTGCCCCGCCACCCGTGCGGCGAGGTTCTGCCCGGCCATCGTCGGCAGCGCTCGGGCTTGTTCGCACAGGGAGGCGTCGTCGCCGTCTTCGGTGGAGATGACCGCCCGAAGCGAACCGTGCGTTCGGATTCTTCGCGTGACGGCGCGAGTGTCCACGCCGGTCAGGCCGATGATGCCGTTGGCCTGCAAGTATGCGTCCAGGGCCTGCGTGGCGCGATGGTGGTTGTGGGCCGGCGGGAGTTCGCGAATCACCATGCCCGAGAGATACAGCTTGCCCGATTCGATATCCTCTTCATTGATGCCATAGTTGCCCACCAATGGATACGTCATGGTCACGATCTGGCCGAGGTACGATGGGTCGGTGAGCACTTCTTGATAGCCGGTCATCGCCGTGTTGAAAACAGCTTCGCCGCTGCACGTGCCCTCAGCGCCGAAGGCCTGCCCAGTGAAGACGCTGCCGTCTTCCAGTGCGAGCTTGCAGCGCTTCACTTGCCACCTCCCGATGCTGTCACGAAGTAGTCCTGCAAAGCAGCGACCGACAATTTGCCCTCTCGCATCGCTCGAATGGCCTGGACAGCCGCTTGGGCTTCGGTGAGGGTGGTGATCAAAGGAATCCGGTGGCGGACCGAAGCGGCCCGAATCTTGCCTTCGTCCGTGAATCGGCCGGTGCGAGTGGCGGTGTTGATGAGCAGCGAGACCCGACCGGCTTCGATCAGCGAAATCGCGTTGTGTTCGGGATTCTCGCTGATCCGCTCGACCAATTCGCAGGTGATGCCCGCAGTCGCCAGCCGGTCACGCGTGCCCGCCGTGGCGACGAAGTTGAAGCCCATTTCGTGCAGCGCCCGCGCGATGGGCAGGATGAACGGTTTGTCGCCGTCGTTGACGCTGAGATAGATCGTGCCTTCCCTAGGCAGCGACTGGCCTGCCGCCATTTGGGCTTTGGCAAAAGCGCGGGCAAAGGTGCGGTCGATGCCCATGACTTCGCCCGTGCTGCGCATTTCCGGGCCCATGACCACGTCGACGCCGGGGAACTTATCGAAGGGGAAAACAGCCTCTTTCACGCTCACATGGCCCAGCGGCCTGTCCGGGTCGAAATCGTGATTGCGGAGCACGTCTTTCAGCGGCGTGCCCAGCATGACGCTCATCGCGACCTTCGCCCAGGGCACGCCGGTGGCTTTGCTGACAAAGGGCACCGTGCGCGAAGCCCGCGGATTGGCTTCGAGGACATAGACGCGCCGGCCCTTGATCGCGAACTGGATATTCATCAGGCCGCAGACGTTGAGCCTTTGGGCGAGCAGCCGCGCTTGCCGCCTGATTTCATCCACAATGGCCTGCGAAAGCGAGTAGGGGGGCAGAGCACAGGCGCTGTCGCCCGAGTGAATGCCGGCCTCTTCAATGTGCTCCATCACGCCGCAGATGACGCACGAAGCGTCGTCGCGGCCGAGGCCGTGGTCGGCGACGACATCGACATCGACCTCGATGGCGTCTTGCAGGAATTGATCGATGAGAATGCTGACGTCCTGGCCCTCGCGATCCGAAGCGGTCAAAGCCGATTGCATGTAGCGGCGGAGTTCTTCCTCATTGTTGCAGACTTCCATGGCCCGGCCGCCCAGCACATATGAGGGGCGAACGATCACGGGATAGCCGATTCGCCGCCCCTGTTGCACGGCCTCGTCGACTGTCTGAGCGATGTCGTTCGGCGGCTGCACGAGGCCCAGTTCGTCCAGGATGCCCTGGAAGTGGCGTCGCTCCTCAGCCAGATGGATCGATTCTGGGCTGGTCCCAATGATGGGCACGCCGGCGGCGGCGAGCTGTTGCGAGAGATTCAGGGGCGTTTGTCCGCCGAACTGCACGACCACGCCGTGCAGATTGGGTTGGAGCTGATCGCAAACATTGAGCACGTCTTCGAGCACGAGCGGCTCGAAGAACAACATATCGCTGGTGTCGTAGTCGGTGCTGACTGTCTCCGGATTGGAATTGATCATCACAGCGGTGAAGCCCGCATCACGGGCCGCCTGCGCGCCGTGAACGCAGCAATAGTCGAACTCAATTCCCTGTCCGATACGGTTGGGCCCGCCGCCGAGGATGACCACGGCCGGCTTGTCCGGCACATATGCTTCGTTATCTACTCGAGCTACGCCATCGACGTGGTAGGGGACTTCGTGCGTCGAGTAAAAGTAGGGCGTGTAAGCCTCGAACTCGGCGGCACACGTGTCAACGGCTTTGTAGCAATGCCCCGGATGTCGGGCGGCGAGTTCGCGCAACTGCTCGAGGCTGCAATTCCAGACCCGCGACAATTGGGCGTGGCTGTAGCCCATTTGCAGCGCCCGGCAATACACATCCTCGGCGGACTTGTCCGTGAGCCGGGTCTGTACCAGCGTGTCTTCGAAATCGACAATCTGCTTGATTTGGGCGAGGAACCACGGATCGATGCGGGTCAGTTCCTGGACTTCATCGATCGACCACCCAAGCTTGAAGGCGTATCGAATGTAATACGGCCGGCCTTGCGAGGGATGCAGGAGTTTCTCACGGATGACTTCCCGAGGGATCGGCCAGCGATCGGCCGACGCCTCCTGCCAGTCATGGATCGGTTCGCCGAGACGCCGCCCTTTGATCGCGGCATCCGCCTTGGCGGCGCCTTTCACCCGCGCGGACTTATTTTGGTGATGATCCAACCATCGATCTTGTGTGTCCAGGCCCAGGCC
>JADFJZ010000346.1 GCA_022565195.1 Planctomycetota bacterium
CGTACTGTCACCGGAGATCAAGTCTTTCGGAACTTGGTTGCTCGGCTGCGCGAGCGCGGGGGGGTCTGTGCGGCTGAGGGACTGTGGGGATCGTCTGCGCCGATCATTCCCGCGCTGCTGGCCAAACAGCTCAATCGCCCGCACTTGTTCGTTACCGCCCATTTGGAGCAGGCGGATGAAGCCCGCGACGACATGGAGATCGTCGGCGCAGCGGTGGAGGTCTTCCCGGCGTTCGAAACGCTGCCCGGCGAAGGGTCCGCCAGCGGTGAAATCACCGGCGAACGGCTGCGGATGTGCAACTTGCTGAGTGCGGGCGTCCGGCCGGACCTGACCATCATCGCGCCGATCCAGGCCTTGATGCAGGCCGTGCCCAGGCCGGACGTTTTGGCGGCCAATTCTCTCAGCCTCCGGACCGGCGCGGAGCATTCGATGGAGGAACTGCTCGCCTGGCTCGTCGAGCAGGGGTTTTCGCGTCTGGAGTGGGTTGAAGAGCCGGGCGATTGTGCCGTCCGCGGCGGCATCGTGGACATCTTCGCCCACGATTACGATCAGCCCCTGCGGATCGATTTCTTCGGCGACACAGTGGAGTCCATCCGCTTGTTCGATCTGTCGAGTCAGCGTTCGCAGTTGTCGCTGGAGTCGGTGCGGATCTCCGGCATGATCGATCATCAGCGACTGCCGGCCGCCGAGATCACGAATTTTCTGACCTATCTGCCCGACGACGCGATTGTGTGGTGGCATGAGCCGGCCGAGATTCAGGAACTGGGCCAAACATTTTGGGAGCGGCTGGACAATCCGCGCGGCATGTTCCCGGTACAAAACGTGTTCAAGCTCGGCAACTTTCGGACGCAGGTCTACGGGGCGCGCCTCGGCGGCATGGCGGTCGGGGCAGGTGACGGGTTCCGCTTCGAGGCGCGCAGCTTGCAGCGCTTCGAGGTTCAGCCGGCCGCAGCGGTCGCTGAACTGCTGGAGTTGGCCGGCGAGAAGTCCATTACGGTCTTTTGCGAAAACGAAGCGGAAGAGCATCGCTTCCGGGAAATCATCGCCGACAGCGGGCACGAGTTTCCAGAATCGATCAGCTTGTCGCGAGGGTTCCTGCACACCGGGTTCGAGTGGGCCTCGGCGGGGCGCGTCTTCGTCGGCCATCACGAGTTGTTCCACCGCTATCGCCAGCACCGCAAGATCCGCAAGGCCTACGCTTCCCGGCCGCTGGAGACCTGGCTGGACGTCAAAGTGGGCGATTGCGTGGTTCATGCAGGCCACGGCATCGCACTGTTCAAGGGCATGGCCCCGATTCGCAAAGGCGACTCCGGGAAGTACGAGGAGTTTCTAACGCTCGAATTCTCGGGCGGCGCAATCGTTCATGTGCCCGTCAGCCAGATCGACTTGGTGCAAAAGTACATTGGTTCGGGTGGGCTGAAACCGACTCTGAGCAAGCTGGGCGGCACGCGCTGGCGCAACACTAAAGAACGCGTCGAGAAGGCGGTCGAAGACATGGCCGGCGCTTTGCTGAAGACGCAGGCCCTTCGCGAATCGTTGCCCGGCATCGCCTATCCCGCCGATACGGCTTGGCAGCGCGAGTTCGAGGAGTCTTTCGTGTACAGCGAAACCGAGGACCAATTGAAGGTCGCGGACGAAATCAAGGCCGACCTGTCTCGCGCTCGGCCGATGGACCGGCTGATCTGCGGCGACGTGGGCTACGGTAAGACGGAGTTGGCCATGCGGGCCGCGTTCAAAGTCGTCGAATTTGGCAAGCAAGTCGCGGTCCTGGTGCCCACGACGGTCCTGGCGGAGCAACACTATCAGACCTTTCGGGAACGGCTGGCGGACTATCCGTTCTTTATCGATCGGCTCTCCCGGTTTCGCTCGCCCAAGGAGCAAAAGCAAGTCGTGCAGGCCGCCAAGAAAGGCCAGATCGACATCCTCATAGGCACGCACCGGTTGTTGAGTAAGGACATCGGATTTGCGGACCTGGGCTTGCTGATCGTCGATGAAGAGCAGCGCTTCGGCGTGGAGCACAAGGAGCGGCTGAAGCGGATGCGCGAGTCGGTTGACGTCCTGACCCTGACCGCCACGCCGATTCCGCGAACGCTGCACATGTCGATGCTGGGCATCCGCGATATCAGCGCCCTGGCCACGCCGCCTGTGGATCGGCGGAGCATCGTGACGCAGGTTCGCCATTATGATCCGGAACTCATTCGATCGGGAATCATCCGTGAAATGAACCGCGACGGCCAGGTCTTCTTCGTTCACAACCTGGTGTACGACATCGAGTCCGTCGCAGCGGAAATTAAGCAGATCGTGCCCGAGGCGCGAATCCTCGTCGGCCACGGGCAAATGAAGGCGGAAGAGCTCGAGGATGTGATGATGCGTTTCATTCGTCACGAGGTGGACGTTTTGGTCTGCACGACGATTATCGAGAGCGGCATCGACATTCCGTCGGCCAATACCATCTTCATCGATCAGGCGGATCGCTTTGGGCTGGCCGATTTGCACCAGCTTCGCGGCCGGGTGGGGCGCTATCGACACCGGGCGTATTGCTACTTGCTGATGCCGCGCGCCCGAACCGTTTCCGCGGTGGCCGCCAAACGGCTGGCCGCCATCGAGGAATACAGCGAGCTGGGCGCCGGTTTCAAGATCGCGATGCGCGATCTGGAGATTCGCGGCGCCGGCAACATCCTCGGCTCGGAACAGAGCGGCCACATCGCCGCGGTGGGCTACGAAATGTACTGTAAACTGCTGGACTCGACCGTTCGGCGAATGAAGGGCCAGCGCGACCGCACCATCAAGCCGGTACACTTGGAACTGGACACGGTGGCCTACGTGCCGAAGAACTACATCCGCGCCGACAATGCCCGCATGGAGATCTATCGGCGGTTGGCGTCCTGTACGACGCTGGAAGAGTGCCGCCAGCTCGAATCCGACCTGCGCGACGCGTTCGGCCCCTACCCGGCGCAAGTCCAGGTTCTGCTCGACCTCTCGGAACTGCGCATTCTGGCCCAGCCGCTGACGATCCGCTCGATCATCGCCCGCAAGCCGGACGTGGTGTTCGAGGTTGAT
>JADFJZ010000347.1 GCA_022565195.1 Planctomycetota bacterium
GCCCCGATGCTGTTTGGGTTGAAGTCTGTAAGCGAAATGCCGCTGGTTCTCGTCGGCGAGTTCATACTTTTGAACGGGATCGTCTCTGTGCTTTGTGCCTATTACTTCAGGAAGTTCGGCTTCTTGGCGGCAGTGGGCGTTCACTTCTGGGCAGATGTGATCTGGCATGTCGTTTGGGGGCTGGTCTGATCCCGATTGTGCTCCCCGCACCTGAGCCGTGGCCTTCAGGCCACGGACCGCTGCGCCGGTGACCCGCGGATCCGCCGCGGCGGAGACCCTGAAGGGCCCGGCTCAGGGACGTTCAAGGGCGAATTTGACACCCTGCGAAACACATATCTCCACCGAGAAACACCACGCGGCGCGCTGGCCCGATCGGACGAAACTCCAGATGCAGCCATGCCTCGCCGATTTACTTGATAAGTGAGATTCCGCCATGGACCTCTTGATGCTCTATCATCGTATGCCGTTTCCGCCCAATAAGGGCGAGAAGTTCCGGTCGTATCCGCAGGTCATTCAACTGGCCAAGCGGCATCGGCTGTGGCTTGCGTGCTTTGTGGATGATCAAGAGGACTATCGCTATGTGCCGGAGCTCGAGAAACTCTGTCACTGCTTCCAGGCGGTGCCGCTGAGCAAGCGTTTGGCCCTGTCGCGCGGGGCGTGGAACGTTCTCTGCGGCAAGACGCTCACCGAAGGTTATTACGGCAGCCAGGCGATGTGGCGCGTGGTCCAGGAGTGGAGCGCAGGGCGCTTCTTTGACGTGGCCTTTGCGTTTTCCTCAGGCATGGCTGCCTACATCGAGGATCTGCCGGTCGGGCGCCGCGTGCTGGACATGACCGATCTCGACAGCGACAAGTGGAGCACCTACGCCGCCAAAAGCACTTGGCCTATGTCGCGCATGTTCGGCACCGAGGCCCGGCGGCTGGCTGCCCGCGAGTTGGAACTGATCCGCAAATGCGATTTGACCTTCCTCTCCAACGAGCGCGAATGCGATAAAGTGACCGATCCCGCCCTGCGGGCCAAAGTCACGACGTTCAAAACGCCCATGCTGCTGGAGACCTACGAATCAGCGTGGGGCATCGATCGCGACCACATCGTCGGCTTCGTCGGCACCATGGACTACAAGCCCAACGTCGAAGCCGTACGATGGTTCGCCGAAAACGTCTGGCCGGCGCTCGCCGAGCGGTGCCCGGAGGCTCAGTGGTGGATCGTCGGGCGCAACCCGACCCGCGAAGTGCGAGAACTGGACGACGGCCAGCGCGTCAAAGTGACCGGCGCAGTCGATGATGTTCGCAAGTATTTGAAACGGCTGCGCGTGTTCGTCTCGCCCGTGCAGGCTGAACTGGGCGTGCAGAGCAAGGTGCTCGAAGCCCTCGCCGCCGGTCGGCCGACCGTCGTTTCGCGGCAGACTCACGAAGGCATCCACGCCGCCGACGGCGAAGAATACGTCGTGGCCGACGGCCCGGAGGCCTTCGTCGATGCCGTCGGCGGGCTGCTCGAAGACCACCCGCGCTGCGAACAACTCGCCGCCGCCGGCATCGAGTTCATTCGCCGCAAGTATGACGCACCCGTGCTCATGCCGCGCTTCGAGGAACTGGTCATGGGCGCCCCTGAGCCGCAGAAAGTCGCGCTGTGATCTCCGGCAAGAACATCATCGCCATCGCCAGCAACTGGCACTTCGATCCCACCAGTAAGCATCACGTGATGAAGATTTTGTCCGAGCGGAATAATGTATTGTGGGTCAATTACCATGGCTCGCGCCGCCCGCAGGTCTCCGCATCCGACGCCCGAGCGGTTTTCCGGAAACTGAAGCAAGTCGCACAAGGGCCCGAGTGGGTCAGCGAGACCATGCTGGTGCTCACGCCGTTTCTGCTGCCGCTGCCCGGCTCGGCGGCGGCCCGCACACTCAACCGCACACTGGTCGTCCGTCAGATCCGAAAGGCATTGAAGCAGTTTCCCCGGCAGCCCGTGCAACTGTGGAGCTTCGCGCCGGACGTCGATTACCTCGTAGGCCGGTTCGACGAAGAGATTGATCTGTACTACTGCGTGGACGAGTTCAGCGAATTCAGCGGCTATGACCGCGAGGCCATCCAGCGGCTGGAGCGGCGGCTGATTGAGCGCTGTGACGTGGTCGTCACCACAGCCGGGAACTTGCAGGACGCGAAATCGAAACTGCATCCGAACACGCACTTGGTCACGCACGGCGTGAGCTACGAACACTTCGCCCGCGCCCGCGACGACGCTGTGCAGGTGCCGCAAGCAATGCACGGCATGCGCGCGCCGGTGTTCGGATTTTTCGGCATGATCGCCGACTGGATCGATCTGGACCTCATCGCCGAACTCGCCCGCCGCAGGCCGGAGTGGTCGTTTGTATTGCTGGGTCAAGCATCGACATCGATCGACGCTTGTGCCGATCTGCCAAACGTCCACTTGCTCGGCCAGGTGCCGTTCGACGCCCTGCCGGGCTACTGCAAGGCCTTCGACGTCGGCTTGATTCCCTTCCGCATCAATCGCCTGACCCTGCACGTCAATCCAATCAAGCTGCGCGAATACCTCGCCGCCGGCCTGCCGGTGGTGTCCACCGACCTGCCCGAGGTGCGGCGCTACCGCCCGCACGTCCATATTGGCCGATCGGTCGACGAGTTCGAGAAAGCCTGCGAGCGGGCGTTGCAGGAGCGCACCGCCCACCACTGCGAACTCCGCCAAGCGGCGGTCCGCAACGAAACTTGGCGCGATAAGGTCGAACAATTGTCGTCGCTGGTCGATGACGTGCTCCTGAAGTCGGATAGAGCCTTACGACGAAGGCACACAGACCAGTTCACTCACCTTTAGCGGGCAGCGTGCGACTTGCTGCTTTCATGCTGTGATACCGAGGTCGGTTTTGGTGAACAGGGCGTCGAACTCGAAGCCGGATTCAGCGATGTTCTCGCCGGCGCCTTCCTGGCGATCGATGACAGCGATGATGCGCTCGACCTTGGCGCCGACCTCGCAGATGGCTTGGGCGGCTTCGATGACCTGGCCGCCGGTGGTGGCGATGTCCTCGACCAAAAGCAC
>JADFJZ010000348.1 GCA_022565195.1 Planctomycetota bacterium
GCAACTGCTGGCGGTCGCGATCGATTGTGTCGTCGGGCTGTTCACTCCGCGACGGCGAGCGTCGGGCGTGGGCACGAAGGCTTCCTCCCGACTGATCTCTCCGAAGCATGACGACGGGCGAAGCACAGCACTGGTCCAGAGTCCGGAAACCCCGCCGGAGCAGCATTCAGTGGCCTGAAGCTCCCGGCATCGACTCAATGATCGCCGGCGGCTCCATTGCATGGTCTTCGGCAGGCTGAGGGCCGTAGACGGCGCCCAGGAGATGCGTGAACGCGATGATCACGGGAACCAGCGTGATGACCACGGCAAAGATGGAAAGTCGTCGCCCGAGTCGGTCGCGATGGTGGCCGACGACTTCGCAGATGAAGATCACAAAGATGACCAGAGCGAACTTGTAAATAACCATGCCCGTCAAGGCCCAACGATCCAGGATGTAGTCCGCCAGGACGTTGACCTCCCGCCCTCCGAAGTACAGCACCACCCACGTCATCATCACGTCCATTGCCGATACGAAGATGAACCACACGTAGGCCTGCGGATAGCGGGCGTTACGAAGCAGTGGGATTCCGTTACTTTCGGGTTGATCCATGAACTTTCAACTCGGCCTGTAAGACCCGGCGACTCTTGGCGCGAACCTTACGCGTACTGTACGGCGCGATCAACCGCACAATCTGCTTCCGATGCGGCGCTCGCCGCTTGGATCCTCCCGCCGCACCACCCTTCGATCGCAGCACGAAACGCGAGGATGCTGAAGTTGTGATCAACGGCTTGACGGAGGATGTTCAAGCGGTCGAAGTTCGGCGGATTCGTTCCGCCGTAGGCCGACAGGCAGCAATCGAATCCTGCGGTGTCCAGCGCTTGGCGAACCTCCGGCGTGATGTCACTTGGCCTGCCAAACGGGTAGGCCATCGCCGCCAGGACGCCCGCGAAGCGGGTCGAACCGGCTGCGCCGTCGAGATGATCCGTGAGGTCGCGCTGAGCCTTCTCGATTTGATCGAGCGCTTCCGGCAGAGGGATCTTCCCGACGTTGGCATGATCGGCTGTATGATTCCCGAAGTGGAACCCCCAGTCGGCCATCTGCCGCACTTGCTCCCAGCGCAGCGCGGGCACCGTCTTGCCCAGCTTCTTCAAATCGTGCTCGAACCCGCGATCGCTGCCGACGATGCGCGTTGACAGGAAGAACGTACCCGGCAGTCCGGCGCGCCGCAGCAATCGAGCAGCCAGACAATTGTCCGCGTAGCCGTCATCGAACGTAATGACGACGCCGGGCCGGCGGCGAGGCTGGCCTCGGCGCGCCAGGAAAGTGGGCAAGTCCATCACGTCGTAACGCCTGCGCAGCAACCGCACCTGTTCAATGAACTGCTCCACGCCTACGGTTACGGAATCGAGATGGTCGTCGCTGACGCGATGGTAGAGCAAGACGGTCGTGTGGCATGTGCCCGTCAGCCGGCGATACAAGTTACGACACGGCGCCCACAAGTACACGTAGGCCGCAAAGAAGGCCTGCTTCGCAACCTCTCGGCATCCGGCGGTTGCTGTCCAACTCCGCCGGCGTCCCAGCCTCAACCGGCGCTGCACTGCTCGCCGAACGAGCCACGTCGGGCGACCGCGAGTGGGCGTGGTCGCGCTCTGCTGAGGGCCGGCCCCAGGGCCGGCCCCGGGGCAGGCGGTATCCTCGCCGACTTCGATGTGGCGGAGCGCTTCGAGAAGCACGTCGTGACTCAGCGCGTCGAGTCGGGCCGACAGCCCGGCGCAGGTCGCGTACACCGGAATCTCGAGCGGACGCTGGCAGACCATCGGGCCGGTGTCCAGATCTTCGTCAATCCAGTGTACGCTGACGCCGGATTCCGCAGTGCCATCGTACAGTTCCCAGAAGCCCGGCGGCATGCCGCGATAGTTCGGCAAGAGGCTCTTGTGCAGATTGAGGGTGCCGCGTTGCGGGATGGCGAACACCTGGGGCATGAGGATCGGCGCCGACAGCGCGATGCCCAACCAGGGATTGAGGTTCGTGATGTTCGCCAGCGCGTTTGGATCAGAGAATGACGCGCAGCGGTGATACGAGACATTCGCGCCGACGAGTTCCGCGTAAGACCGGGGCAGCGCCACGGCGCCCGTGACGCGACCGGTCGAAGGCAAACGGAGTCTGTGGAGCAACTGGCCGAGCAACTCCAGCGGATAGGAGCACGGTTCCCCCCTGACGCGGCGGATCTTGCCTCTGAGGTAAGGGTCCCAGCGGCGCGGTTTGATCTCCTGGAGTATGGTGAAGTGCCAGTGCGGGAACGATTGGCTGATGGTTTCGATCAACTCGATCGTCGAGGGCGACGCGCCGCGACCTGTGAAGATGACGACTTGGCGTTGTGTGGTTTCCGCAATCACGCGCAGGGGGCCTCGCTGCTGGACTTTCGTCACATGCTGCCGACAGTGGTCTATCGGCAGGGAACGCGGATCGGGGAGCGTCGTTCTTTGGTTTCAAGTGGTTTCGCTTGCGAAGAGCACTCCAGGATGTTGGATCTGCCGAACGACGAAGTCACTTCGAAGCACCCTTATCGCGGGTGCGTCGCTTGAGCGGGGTTACAAATTCAGTTTCTCGCGGAGGTATTCGAGGCACTTTGACTTGTCGATCCGCTCTTGCTGGCCGGTATCGCGGTCGCGGACGGTGACCGTGCCGTCTTCGAGGGTTTGGCCATCAACGGTAAAGCAGTACGGCGTGCCGGCCTCGTCCATGCGGGCGTAGCGTTTGCCGATGGATTGCTTGATATCAATCTGGCAAATGTAGTGCGGCTTGATGTCGCGATAGATTTGCTCGGCGATCTCGGGCATGCCGTCTTTCTTGACCAGCGGGAACACGGCGGCCTTGATCGGCGCCAGCCGGGGATGGAACTTCAGAAACTCGGGACTGGGGCGCGAATCGTCAACCGTGTACGCCTCGCAGAGTGTCGCCAGCAGGAAGCGGTCCACGCCGGCCGACGGCTCGATGACGTGCGGCAAGAAGCGCTCCTTCGTATCATCGTCCAGCACCGCGAAGGTGTTCTCCTTGTTCTTCGAGCCA
>JADFJZ010000008.1 GCA_022565195.1 Planctomycetota bacterium
GGTCGGGCCTCGGCGGACGTCGTTGGGATCGACGACGTATTGGGCCGATCCCGGCTGCGTGGGCAGGAGGCCCTGGATGAGCAAATCGCTCACAATCGGGAGGTCTTCCGCGGGACTCACCCCGGGAACGTAGGCGGGGTCGACCAGCCGGTGGCAGAAGTGGCAGGTCACCCCGTCAAAGTCCACAAACTCGGTAAAGGCCGATCCGTCGGTGGGGGTGGAGCGCCCGCCAAGCCATGCGCCCGGGGCGTGGCAGCGAATGCACAAGTCGCCGCTGTCGCTGGCATCCTGATTGGCAATCGTCAAGGCGGCGAAGAAGACCGGATCCCGCGAGGCTTGGGCCATGGGGCTGCCGGCCCAATTGCGGTACGGTTCCGCTTCGAGCGGTTGTCCGGAACCGGGATCGAAAAAACCGTGACAAAACTGGCAGTTGAACGACGGTTCAATCGGCTCCATGGCCATGCCGTCCAGGTCCGGCTGTGTGCCGGGCAAGAAGAAATCCTGCAACGTGGTCGGCACCCGGGGCGGAGGCGGATCACCGCCGAACGCAACTGGTACGCTTGCGGCCAGCGCCGCTACCACGATAGCGTTCAGGCCCAACAACCGGGCTCTGGGTAGTCGGATGCAGAGCGGTCGGTCCACTACAGTACGTCCTCCTACATTCATCGCGCGGTCTGCTAGTACGCGACGCACCGCGTCACCGCTGGGTTGGGGATTGGTCGACGTGCTGCCTTCATGCAACTGTTCCTTTTCCCTCGGCGACCTTCCTTCGGTGTTGATTATATGGTTTCATTCGATGAATGTCCTACTCGCTTGCCGCCGGAGCGCAATAAAATTAGAGCGAAATTAGACTGTGACTGGACACGGCGGGTGGCGTAATGCCTCAGAGGAGTTGACCTCGCCGGCAACTCGGTTGCGCGCAGTTTTCGGACCTAACCCGGATATTGCATGAGTCTTTCGGGCTTGAGGCATAAGAATGGCCTCTTGACCTTGTATGATGGGGTTTGAACACGAATCCCAACTGCAAGGCAAGGAGGCCATTCAATGACAGAGTGTACCCGCAAGTCGCTGAGCTTTTCCAGGCTAAAAAAGCAAAGGATCGTAGCTGATTTTGAAGGGGGACGGCTGACCTCTGACGGCGGGGCTTTACTGCTTCGAGAGGTGGACCGCCAACTGGGGCTGACGGCGTCCTTGGCAGCCTGTGTGGCGGACCCGCGGGAACCCGCCAAGATCACTCACCACCTGCGGACACTGCTGGTCCAGCGCATCTTCGGCATCGCTCTGGGCTACGAAGACTTGAACGATCATCAGACCTTACGCGATGACCCACTGTTTGCGATCCTGGCGGGGCAACGCCCCGATCCGGACCAACCGCTGGCATCGCCCTCGACGTTGTGCCGTTTCGAGAACACCGTGACGCGCCAATCCTTGGCGCGCCTGAGTGCCGTCTTCGTCGAGCAGTTCATCGCTTCGTATGATCGCCCGCCGAAAGAGATCGTCCTGGACTTCGACGCCACAGATGACCGGGTGCATGGCCGGCAAGAGGGACGGTTCTTTCACGGCTACTACGATTGTTATTGCTTTCTGCCGCTGTATGTCTTTTGCGATGACCGCCTGCTGTGTGCCTACCTTCGGCCCTCCAACATCGACGCGGCCAAGCACAGTCGAGCGATTCTCAAGTTACTGGTCGAGCGCATCCGTCAAGACTGGCCTGACACGCGGATCATCTTTCGGGGCGATTCGGGTTTTTGCCGCTGGAAGCTGCTTCGATGGTGCGAGCGGCACGATGTGGGCTACGTCGTGGGCCTGGCCTGCAACAAGGTGTTGGAGCGCCGGGCAGCGCCGTTCATGCAGGCCGCTGAAGAAGCCTTCACCCACGCCGGCCACAAACAACGGAACTTCCACGAAGTGTGGTACGCCGCCGGAACCTGGGACCGCCAGCGCCGCATCATCGTCAAAGCCGAGCGCTTGGAGAAGGGCCCCAACTGCCGTTATGTGGTCACCAACCTGACCGAAGCGCCGCAAGAGATTTATGATGGTCGCTACACGGCTCGGGGTGATATGGAGAACCGCATCAAGGAACAGCAACTCGACCTCTTTGCCGACCGCACCAGTTGCCAGGGCTTCATCGCCAACCAGTTCCGCCTGCTGTTGGCCTCCGCCGCTTACCTATTGATCGAACATCTTCGCCGCGTGGGCCTGAAGGGAACCGAATTAGCCAAGGCCCAGGTGGGTACCATTCGCCTCAAGCTCCTCAAGGTAGCCGCCCGCGTGGTCACTTCGGTCCGTCGGGTGGTTCTGCACTTCTCCAGCGCTTACCCCTACCAAGCCCTGTTCCGCTTGCTGGTCGCCCGCTTGGCCCCCACCTGACTTGTGTACCACTCAAGAATCGCCGTGGGGGAAAGGGGGTTTTGTGCGCCCATCAAGCCAAATGACACTCCACCTTCGACCAAACCGCAACACAGGCACTCACAACAGCTCCATCACACGACTCATGCAATATGCGGGCTAACGCGCTGGGATGGGTGTTGCCACATGCGGCTGATAGGTCGGTGCGCGGGTGTCCTGAAGTCCGGCGCCCGAAGCTCTAAGCCGTGGACGACTTACGAATCACGAACCACGAGCTGTGGGATCGACTCTGGAAAGGTGCAATTCGCCGGCGCCGGCGTCGAACCTGGAGATGAAATGACGCAGGAATGCCTGGCCGAGGAGCGGCGGGACGTTTGTCAGGCCGTCGGGCATGACCACGCAAGAGACGTTGCGGACCTCGAAATCGCCGACGCGGACGGAATCGAGCGTCATGCGCGTGGCGCGAACAGTCCGGCCGTCGGCGACCGACATGTGCGCGACGGGATCATTCTCGGTCGGGTGCAGGCCCAGTTCCGCAGCCCACTCGAAAGGCAGCGTCACCATGCTCGCGCCCGTATCGAAGACCATGCGCTTGGCGGGTCGGCCGTTGAGCGACACGTCCAGCCACAGCACGCCCTTTGCAGGGTG
This sequence comes from Planctomycetota bacterium, assembly GCA_022565195.1. The sequence continues at coordinate 2,998 of JADFJZ010000008.1, forward strand.
CAGCTTGATGGATTTGGTGACGATGGCTTGTTCCATCTTGGCCAGTTGTTTGAGATTGCGGGCATAGTTGGGACGGGGCCCGAGCGCGAGCGGCCGCTTGCTGGTCTTGTTCAACTCGTCCAGCGCCGACTGCACGCCGGGGTTGGCCGACAGGGCTGCGTATTCGGCGTCCGTCTTGTCGACCAGCGCCCGCAGCTCACCGACCAGCGTGACGAAATCCTGCCGCGCCCGGCCCAGTTCCGCGGCGATGTGCATTTCTTCATCGTGGAAAACGCCGCCTGCGGTGTAGAGTTCGATTTGCTCGTTGAGAAAGTTGAGCCGCCCGATCAGCCGGTTCTGCTTGACGACGTCCCCCGTGCTCGCGAGCCTGTTCGCCAGCCTCATTCGCTCAGCGACATACTCGCGGATGTTCTTGCGATGTTGCTGCTTTTGGTCCTCGAAGTCGGCCTGCTTCTTCAATGCCTCGCTGAGCTTGCCGCGCGTCTTTCTGGCGTCCGGCAGGCGTTTGCTGAATTCGATTTCGCTCGGCAGAACGTAGTACGATGCTTTCTTGCTCAGCCCGCGAGCGACCAACTGCTCATGCGCGGACAGATCTGCGGCGAAAGCAGCGGAAGCGGCGATCACAAGCCCGCCCCCCACCAGCAGCGCGACACTGCATACGATCTTCAAATGGCCGACCATCAATGTTGCTCCGCAGTTGCGAGACACATCGCCCCAGGTGTTCGTGAAGACTCCTCCTCAGTCTTTACTGTATGGCGCGGATCGCGCAAGATCAAAGGTCCCGTCGGCAATCGCGGATATCGCGCTCCGCGTATGCAGTCTCGGTTTGGGCTTTGGGAGGTGCGTCGCGGCGATTATGATGCGATCCGTGAGAAACGAAGATCAGCAATAGACAACCCGCCCCGGCAGCAATTGAACGGAGTAAGTCAATATGGAAACTGGCCTGGATGGTAAATGTGTGTTGATCACCGGCGCGTCGGGCGGCATCGGTCTGGCAACCGCGCGGGCCTTTGCCGCAGAAGGGTGCCGACTCGTGCTGCACTACCACCGGAACCGCCAGCCGCTGGACGATCTGGCAAAGCAGCTCTCGACAGACACTCAGACGATCTCGGCCGACCTGCGTGATGAGGATCAGGCACAGAGGTTGTTCGACAAAGCGCTGGGTTCATTTGCTCGAATCGATACGCTGGTCGTCAATGCGGGCGTCTGGCCGGCGGAGTTCACGCCCGTGCATGAAATGTCGCTCGATCAATGGATGAACACGCTGGCGACCGACTTGACCGCCGCGTTTCTGACGTGCCGGGCGTTCCTGCGACATCTCCAGGCCGACCCGCGTGAGTCGGCTTCCATCGTACTGGTGGGCTCGACGGCGGCGCTGTTTGGCGAAGCGGGGCACGCCGATTACGCGGCGGCCAAGGCCGGACTCACGCACGGATTGACCGCGACGCTGAAGAACGAGATCGTTCGGCTGGCTCCGCGCGGGCGGGTCAATTGCGTCTGTCCCGGCTGGACCGATACGCCAATGGCCGCTCGTTACACGCGCGACCCCGATGCCGTGCGGCAGGCAACGGCTACGATGGCACTGCGGCGAATCGCCACGCCGGACGATGTCGCCGCAGCGATTGTGTTCCTTACTTCCGAGCGCCTAGCAGGGCACGTCTCAGGAGCGATACTCCCGGTCGCCGGCGGCATGGAAGGGCGCCTGCTGCATCCCGATGAGGTCTGCCGTGACGACCAGTTGTGCTAGCAAACGCCGCCCCTCTGGCGAACGGCGTCGGCCGATAAAGATCGCATCCTGGAAGCGAGCGAGTTTGCAGGAGACCAAGACCCGCGCGCTGAGCGGGCGAAGTGAGATGCCTCAGGCGCCGTCGAGGACCGCCGGCGCTGATGCCGCGCCGGCCTCAGTCGGCCCGCTCGTCGATATCTTCCAGGATTCTCGACACCACCATCGACAGGAGTTCCACGCGCGAACCAATATTGAGCTTCGTGAAGATCTTCCTGAGGTGTGTCCTGACCGTGGCTGCACTGATGAACAATTCGTTCGCCAACGCTTGCGTGCTCTTTCCAATGGCGAACTTCTCCACGATCTGGGATTCTCGTTGCGTCAAACCGAGCTTGACCACGGCCTTCTTGATCCTGGGATGTGTGCAGTCCTCTGCGTCAACTTGCGGCTGATTCTCCGGAGACGCCAGACCGATCGAACCCGCTGTGGCGGCTGCCCCAGCACCGACGTGGCCTCCAGCGACGACACTGGAAACTGTATCTTTCTCATTTGCCATAGGTCTTCTCCGAAATCACTCCGCGATCAAAACATGACCGGTGATACTTGACAACTCTTTCGCCCGGGCCCGCACGTTGAGAGGGGAGCCGCTACTAGTTCCGCAAGAAAGCAGACTCGATCAACCCTCACGTTCTTGCGGGCAACTCACGATCTCACGGCCCGGCCTTGTAACAACGCATTATGGCCTAATCCCTTATGTTTGGACATAAGGTGAATGCTCCATTCCAATTATAGTACGAGTGGCTACGATGGCCATTAAGACATAACCAATTACATACCACAGTCTTACAGTTTTTGCAACAGATCCAGACGGCGAATGAGCCGCCTACAATAGTGGATATTCTCCGCTCCGAAGGGTTGGATCCAGCCTGGCAGGCGTTGTGGTAGCCTGGCGTCTCTCGCCCTGCAGGACAAGCCGCGGACGGCGGAGGACGTGAAATGAGCAAGCCCATCTCGATCCTGCTCGCCGACGATCACGAACTGATCGGGAAGATGTTGAGCAGCTTGCTCGAATCCGAGGACGATATGCAGGTCGCCGGCTCACTGAGCAACAGCGAAGATGCCATCCAGGAGGCGATGCGACTCGCGCCTGATGTCTGTGCACTGCACATCGACATGCCCGGCCGAAGTTGCTTCGATGCCGCGCGGTCTGAAACACGTCACTCAACCTTGAGTTCGGCCCACAGAGCTTGCTCCGCCTCGCCGAATTTCCGAACGGTTTCCAGCAATCGGGTCCGGATTTCGGCCAAGGACGGATCATCCGACCGCATCTGACCCTCATGAACGTCGAGCAGCGAGCGCAAACGCGACGTCGAGTCATCAAGATCGGCCGCTGCTTCGGCGAACTCGCGGGCGACGTTCAGCATGTGGAGTTCACGCTTCTCGCCGACCGAAGGCTCGAAGAGCAGCCGCCAAGGATGCAGCTCCAGATCGCGAATGCCGCGTTTCAAATGCTGGCTGGCCGTCGTGATGTTCTCCACGACTTCGCTGATGCGATCCTTGTTGAGCACCACGATTTCCTTGGCGCCGTCCGTCACGACGTTCAAGTCTGCCAAGGACTCGTTCAAACCGGTAAACGCATCGTGAACCTTGGTCAGCAGCGTGACTTCCGGATCCGAGTCCAACTCGAGTTCGCGCGCCAGCACATCCATCACGCCGGTATCCAGCTTGCCCGTCGCACTCGCTGCCGACGCAATCGTGCTGTCGATCTTGGACCTGTTTTGTTCGACGAGATCGGCGATCTCAGACAGGCTGCGGTTTATTAGATCCACGCTGGTATGGATCTTGGCCAAAAACACGTCATCCTGCTCGCGATCCAGTTCGCGGGCCAGGCTGGCGGTCAGCGCATTGATGTCCGCGAGCGAATTGTGGACTTTGACCACCAGCGAGCGCTCATCCTCAGCGTCCAACTGAACCTTGATGAGCGAAACCAGTCCGTCGGCGTTACTCTCGTCCAGTTCGCGCGTGATCATGTCCAGCGCCGCCTGAAAGCCGGCCACCTGGCCGTAGACCGGCTGACTCGGTTCAAGTGCCTTGGCCGAACTCCCCCGGTTGAGAATCGCCAGCATGCCGATTCCCCCCAGCGGCGGCCCGCTGGCCACTATGGTGCAGTCTTCCCGCAGCCCCAGATCCTCGTACAAACCAACCTGCACCTCAAGAAACTGCTGGCCCACGATCGTCGAGTCTTCGGCGTCTCTGTCTTCCACGATCTCTGTCTTGACCACGAGGCCGACCTTCTGCCCGAAATAAGTCACCACCGAACCTTCGGAAATCTCAGGCATTGATCCGCCCGGCCGAAAGCGGACGATCAGGACGCCGTGCTCACTCACAAACAGCCCGCCGCCGCCGATGAATAACAGGCAGGCTACCAGCAAAAAGGCCATGACGATCACGGCAATTCCGAGCTTGAACGTGTCTCGCTTACGGGGCATCGATCGTATCCTTCATTGGGTCAACCGGCTGTGATTAATTTCTCGAACTCGCTCAGACCCTCGGCATCGGTCAGCGGCCCCGTGGCCAGACCGTTGAGAAACTGGTTCATGAGCCGCTCGTCATTCGAGGCCAACTCGCTTGCGTCGGCGTCACGAAGCTTCTCAAACTCCTGCCGCGTGCCGATCTTCAGCACCTTGCCCTTTTCCAGCATGACCATCCGATCGGCGATGCGGAATGCGGAGTCCATCTCGTGCGTCACCACAATGCTGGTCACGCGCAGCTTCTTGGACAGATCCATCATGAGTTCGTCGATGGCCGTCGATGTCACCGGGTCCAGGCCCGCCGACGGTTCATCATAAAACAGGATTTCCGGATCCAGCGCCGTGGCCCGGGCCAGCCCGGCGCGTTTCTTCTGCCCGCCCGAGAGCTGCGCCGGCATCTTGTCCCGATGCGGCAACATCTTGACTTGCTGCAGCTTCAATGTCACCACAATGTCGATCACCGTCGGATCGACCACCGAATGCTCCTGCAATGGCAAGGCGACGTTTTCGCCCACCGTCATCGAATTGAACAAGGCGCCGCTTTGGAACAGAATGCCGAAGCGTTTGCGGATCTCATTCAGCGCGTCGTCATCCAGGCCGACGATATCGACCGGCGAGTCCATGTCTCGAGTCTTAAACGTGATGTGCCCGCCGTCGAGGTCGTACTCGCTGATCAGGCAATTCAGCAGCGTGCTCTTGCCGCAACCGCTGCCGCCCATAACGACCAGCGTCTCGCCGCGAACCACGTCAAACGTCACGGCATCGAGAACCGTGACCGTTTCGCCCTGGGCATTCGAGAAGGTCTTGCGAACATCTCGAACTGAAATAATGATGTCTTCCTCTGCCATAAGACCCAACTGCTGAATGTGATCACAGACCGAACGTGTAGAATACCGCCGTGAACGCTGCATCCATGCCGATGATGGCCACGATGCACTGCACGACGGTCGCGGTCGTTGCCTTGCCGACGCCCACCGCTCCGCCGGAAACATTGAGTCCCTGATAGCACGCAATCGTGGCAATCAACATGCCGAACACGCCGGCCTTGACCAGCCCGGTGATGAAGTCTTTGGCCACGAGCGCCGTCTGGGTGATATCCACATAGACCTGTGGCGAGACGCCCAGCACGACCCACGAGGTCAGGCATCCGCCGAGCACACCCACGATGTCGGCGATGACGGTGAGCCCGACAATCATCACCGTCGTCGCCAGAAAACGGGGAACGATGAGGAAACGAATCGGATCCAAGGCATGCGCGCGGAGCGCTTTGATTTCCTCGGCTTCGACCATGGCGCCGAGCTCCGCTGCGATGGATGCGCCGGCATAGCCGCTCAGCACGATGGCGGTCAGCAGCGGCCCCAACTCACGCACCACCGCAATGGCGATCACCACCGCAACTTGATCGAGCTGGCCGTAGCTTGCGAGCACCGGGGCCAGTTGCAGTGCCAGAATCGACCCAATGAAGAACTCGACAATGATGACGATGCCGATGCTGTCCACGCCGACACGCAGCATTTGCGTGGTCAGCGCCGCCCGACTCAGCCGGACGTCCGGCCGAAAGAAACCGCGAAAACACCAGACAATTGTATCGGCGAACATAGAGGCCATGCCGCCGATGCTCCGAATCAGGCCGGCGCCCTGCTGCAACTGAAGATCGGCCAGCGCCCCCACGCCCTCGACGGCTTGTTTCACGGGTGAGCGTGTCTCTCGCGGATCATGGGCTGCGGGCGAATCGCTCATGGCCGCAGGGCCTCCTCCTCGGTATCGAAAATGGCGAGGAATTGGTCCAGCCGCGTGATCTCGAACACGCTGCGTACCATTTTGCGAAGCCCGACCAATGCCAGCCGCCCACCGCGCTTGTTCATCTTCCGAAAAACGTCGGTCAGCGTTCCGACACCGGACGAGTCGATGAATGAGACCTCCGAAAGCTCGACGACGAGGTTCTTGGGCGACTCTTCACACAATTCGAGCAGAGCGCCGTGGAACTCCGGCGCTTCGCGCAGCGTCAACTCACCGGCGACAACGACCACGATCGCATCATCCACGCGCCGAATTTCTTTAATGATCTCGCTCATAACCAATGTGCAATTCGCAAGTGTGCGGGCGCCCTGGCCACGCCTGAAGATTCTAACTCCAACGCAACTACATCGCCACAGGAGCAAAACACCAACAAGTCGGCCCAAGGCTGGCCCTTCCGCCGTGACTTCGTCGCTTAGCAGATTCTCCGCACGATGATGGGTCCATACCACGATCCCCATCCCGCGACAACTCTCAAGGACTCGACCCGACCTCCGCAGTTGCGGTCGCATCCTGCCGAAGAACAAATTCCCTCCAAGCCGCAACCGCTTTCACCCTTTCCGATTTCGGCGCCGCATAGTCGTAACCGAGGTGCGATCCCGTCAGTTCCTCCAGCGCGAAGATGGCCACAAAGCGCACCGCGGAATCTTCATCTTCCAGGCGATCCACCAGTTTCGGGATCAAATCTGTCTGACGGGCGCGCGTGATCTGGGTAATCGCGCGAATGCGGGTCAACGGGTCGCGATCCTCCAACCGCTGCACCAAGTCACCCGCCGTCGGCGCACACGCGCCGACCGCCATTAGAACGGCACACCAGAAAACGCGTCGTGGAATCGTGCTCACCATCATCAGATGGCCAACAAGGTAGATGATGCGGCACACGTTGGCAACAACCCCGCCGAACGCGCGGTCAACAGCCGCCAAGTTGTGAAATCCTCTGGCGTAAGCGGGCTTTCGGCTGTAGAACAGTCGGCATGAAGGTCATCCTGCTCGGAACCGGAACCTCGCACGGCATCCCCATGATCGCCTGCGACTGCGAAGTGTGTACGTCGGACGATCCGCGCGACCGCCGCACCCGGCCGAGCATCCACGTGCAGCACAACGGCGTACACATACTCGTGGACACCGCCCCCGAGCTGCGCCTGCAATGCCTGGCCGGCGGCATCCGCCGGGCCGACGCCGTGCTGTTCACCCACCACCACGCCGACCACGTCACCGGCCTGGACGACCTGCGACGGTTCAATTGGCTGCAGGGCGGCACGCTGAAGTGCTACGCCCAGCAGGAAGACATCACCGCCATTCGCCGAATGTTCGCCTACGCCTTCGTGGACGACCCCGAATACCCCAGCCACAAACCCGACCTCGATTTCATCCCCATCGACGGCCCCATCGAAGTGCAGAGCACCGATTCGAGCGCGCCCGCTGCATCCTGCACAGTTCTCCCGATCCCGCTAATCCACGGCCCCACGCCGGTGCTCGGTTTCAGATTCGACAATTTCGCCTATTGCACGGATTGCAGCTACATTCCGGATGATTCAATGAAAATGCTCGAAGGCCTGGACGTCTTGATCCTCGACGCCCTCCGCCGCCGCCCGCACCCGACCCACTTCAATCTCGAAGAGGCCGTCGAATGGGCCGGCCGCATCGGCGCCAAGCAAACCTACTTCACCCACATCGCCCACGAACTCAAACACGAAGAAACCAACAGCGAACTGCCCCCCAACATGCAACTAGGCCACGACGGCCAAGTCATTAACCTGTAGCGGAACGGCATGCCGTGCCCGCACCACATTTCCTCATTTCTCGCCCTTCTCCAACTACGGAAAATGCCCATCCGCCGAGACGATCACATCAGGCTGCCATGTCGAGCCGGCCGTAGAAGGGACCCATCCGGCATCATCCGCGGCCTTGATCAGCGCTTCTACCAACGAGCGAGGAACGCCATTGTCCATCGCGTGCTGGGTCTGTCGCTCATCCAACTCACAGACTATTCTTGGAACTCCATCCATGAGATATCGGAACGTGCGAGTTCCACCACCCGGCATCGAAACCACGTGCCCGACGCGCACTTGCAGACGAGGGCTGCCAAAGTAACTCCGTCGGTACTGTTGAATGATCAGAACCCGACCTAAGGCATCATTCTCAATCGGCCTGCTAATGTCGAGCGCACCGCGGGTGAATCCTTGGTTGAGGCCTCCTGGGCGATGGGAGGAGTTTTGGACCACGCTGTCGTCAGTCTCGAATCTGGAGGAGAACTTCCAGACTGGCATTTCGTGCCAAAGGAAAGTGCTCACCGTGCAAACAATCAACGCGCAGAAGGCGTACTTTGTTTTGCCGCTGTGCTTCGCCAGTAACTCGCCGCACGCGTAGATGCGGCCGAGCGGCCTGATCGGCGTGTCTCTCGATACTCCGCATTCGGGGCATCGATCTGATGGGGAATGGGCTACACAATATCCGCATTCCACGCACAGCGTCCCATCCTGTTCAAGAAGCACTGAAATGAAATTTACATG
>JADFJZ010000349.1 GCA_022565195.1 Planctomycetota bacterium
AGCAAACGCCGCCTCGATTTCCTCAAGATCTTCAAAGTAGTCCAGGTGGTCTTCTTCGATGTTCAGAATGACGCCGTGTGTCGGCGCGAGGTGCAGGAACGAACGATCGTACTCGCAGGCCTCGACAATAAACGCTTCGCCGCTGCCGACGCCGGAGCCACCGCCGAGTTGCGGCACACCCGCGCCGATGATGAACGACGGATCGAGGCCGGCTTCGCGGGCCACGAAGGCCGTGAGTGCCGTGGTCGTGCTCTTGCCGTGTGTGCCGGCGATGGCCACGCCGGTGGTACAGTGCATGATCTCGCCGAGGAGCGTCGCGTACTTCAGCATTTGCGTGCCCCGGGCCCGGGCGGCGAGCAGTTCAGGATTGTCCGCAGGGATCGCGGCGCTGGTGACCACCAAATGGACATCGTGCGGGACGTTCAAATGATCGTGTCCGATGCAGACGGTGGCGCCGCCGGCGCTGAGTTCCTGAAGAATCGGCGATTCGGCTTGATCCGAACCGCTGACGACGGCACCCAGTTTCATCAGCACGGACGCAGCGCCGCTCATTCCGCAGCCACCGATTCCAATCAAGTGAATTCGTTTACCCGAGAATTCAAAAGGCAGTTCGCGACGATCGGGGCGGGGGTTCGTTTGAATCACTTTCGGCATCCATTCCATTGAAAGTTGCGTTTGCGACGCACGCATAACATAACAAGTGTGCGTCCGCTTGTCGTGAATGATTTACGAACTACAGGCGAAATCGATGTCGGTCGTCGGGTGCTGGCTGCTCGAACGCATAGGTCGCCGAACTACTTACCCACTCTGACTATCGGCCGTTGGCTGTGATTCGCTAGACGCAAAGACATGTGAAATGTGTTCATTCATTGGCCGCGGCGGCCAGCTTCAACAAGTGTTCGGAGATGACCTGAGCCGCGTCAGCGACGCCGCTCTGCTTCGCCTTTGCGGCCATGCCGGCGAGCAAATCAGGCCGGCGCATCAGCGGCAGCAGTGCAGTTCGGAGCTGGGCTGCGTTTGCTGTGGCCGACTTGAGATCGGACACTCGAACGGCGGAGCCTTGCCGAACCAGCATCTCAGCATTGGCAGTCTGGTGGTCGTCTTTGTGGAACGGGTAGGGCATGAGAACAGCCGGCGTGCTTGTCGCTGCCAGTTCCGCCAGGGTCACTGCTCCGGCACGGGCTAATGTCAAATCGGCCAGGCGCAGCGCGGCTGCCATTTCGTGTGTGAACGGGATCACGCTGGCTCTGACACGAGCTACGTCGTAGGCGTCTTCCAAACGCTTCACGTCAAGCTCGCCGCTGATGTGAAGTATTTGCCATCCATCGATTTGCGCCAGATCCGAGGCCAAATCCATGACGGCTTCGTTGATGGTTCTCGCTCCTGAGCTGGCACCGGTGATCAGGAGCGTTTTCAGCGCTGGATCCAGCCCGAACAGTGCGTGTTCGGTACCAGATCCGGGGTCGCGAAACTCCTTGCGAACCGGGCATCCAGTAGCGATCACGGTTGCCGATGCTGGAAAGCAGGCTGCCGTGCCGTCCCACTGGGCGTAGATGGCGCGGACCTGGCGTCCGAGGTAGCGGTTGGCCCGGCCGGGAATGGCATCGGGGTTGAGCAGGGCGGTCGGGATGCCCTGTTTCAGGGCTGCTTTCACTGCGGGTCCGGAGCCGAATCCGCCGGCGCCAACGACGACCGCCGGCGATTCACGACTGAAGAGATCGGTGCACAGTTTCATCGATTTGCGCCACGCCCGCAGGAACCGGATCGCGGATCGCGGATTCAAGCCAAGCGGTTGGACCGGCTGAGTAGTGAACGGCACGTTCCATTTGCTCAGAATCTGCGCGTCGATCGGCCTTTCGGTGCAGAGGAACTCGAAACGCACGTCGGGGTGGTGATCGCGAAACCACTCGATGATGGCCAGGGCTGGATATAAGTGCCCACCGGTGCCACCGCCGGCGAAGACGATCGGCCCACGCTTGTCACGTTGATTTTGCCACGAAGACACCAAGACACCAAGATAAGAGAAGTTATTTCGTTGTTACTTGTCTCCGACGCAAACAGTCTGCAACAAACAGCTTTCGTGCGACATTGGCTGAAATCGTAGTGATGAGCACTTCTATCTCTTCTTTGTGTCTTGGTGCCTTTGTGGCTAGAAATTCTGGTTGAGGGGCTTCGACGGATTCATGGGCTGATCGAATTCGCGCCGCGCGAAGATGCTCTGCTGACCGATGCGAGCAGCGCCAGAGCAACGGCGAAGAAGATCACTCCCGACCCGCCGGCGGAGACGAGCGGCAGGGAGATGCCTTTGGTCGGGACCGATACCGTGACGACGGCAATGTTCATCGCCGCCTGGAACCCGACCATGAGGGTCACGCCGAGGGCCAGCAGCTTCCCGAATGAATCCGGCGCGCTGACCATCACTCGCCAGCCCAGAACGACGAGGCAAACGAACATGGCCAGTACCGTCAGACCGCCGACCAGGCCCAACTCCTCGCAGATGATGGCGAAGATGAAATCAGTATGGGCTTCGGGGAGATACCCGTACTTCTGCATGCCGGCTCCCAGTCCGCGACCCCACCATCCGCCGGAGGCGATCGCGACCAGCGACTGCACGGCGTGGTACCCTTTGTCGAGCGGGTCGGCCCAGACGTTGCGGAAGCCCAGGAGCCGCTCGATGCGGTACGGTTCGATCCAAATCATGCCGGCGAAGGCAGCGAGTCCGGGAATGGCCAGCAGACCCGCATGCCAGAGGCGGGCGCCCGCCGCCAGAATCATCAGGCCCCCGACCAGCACGATCAATGCGGCGGTCCCCAAGTCTTCAATCACGATGAGTCCGGCAATGGTACCCAGGACCAGCACGGGGGGGATGATCCCGTGCCGGAACTGCTTCATCAACACGCGACGATGGGCCAGCCACGCGGCCAGAAAGACGATGATGCCGATCTTGGCGAGTTCGGACGGTTGAAAACCGAGTCCGTACTCGCTCGGCCCGAACTGCAACCAGCGCCTCGCGCCATGACGCGCGTCCGCCAGGCCGGGCACGAG
>JADFJZ010000350.1 GCA_022565195.1 Planctomycetota bacterium
ATGACTCAAAGGATCTACACCACTCATTTCTAAAGCATAAGCCACAAGACTAGAAGCCACTTGACCCCTGCCAAGGCCAACAGCTATGCCCTGCTTCCTAGAAAATTCAACAATGTCCCATATGATTAAGAAAAGGTCGGCGTGGCCGGTATCAGATATTATTTTTAACTCGTCCTCTAACCTTTTCATATAAGAAGGCTCATCATAGGCTTCGAATCGTTCATCAATCTCTTTAAATCTATGCCGAATACCTTCTGTGGAGAGTCTTCTAAGCAAACTGTCGGCCGTTTCGCCTTCAGGAACTGAGTATACGGAAGAAGGTCCTGGCCAAACTCGGCTTCGAGGACATCGTGGAAGCTGCTGACGGCGTGCTCGCTCTGGCCGCGTACAAGGAAAGTCCGCCCGACCTCATGCTGATCGATTGGAACATGCCCAACATGGACGGCATCACCTTGGTCAAGACCATTCGCCAGACGGACAAATCGATCCCGATGATCATGTGTACCACCGAGGCGGAAAAGTCTCGAGTCGTTGAAGCCCTCAAGGCGGGCGTCAACAACTACATGGTCAAGCCGTTCACGGCGGAAACGCTCTCGGAGAAAATCAATCAGACCCTCTCCAAACTGGGCATCACGGCTTCGTAGGCACGAGCAAATCCGTCCCACGTCAATGGCCCGGGCACTCGATTACCTTCCGCTGTCGCAGATTCCAGCGATCAACTGATCGTCATGTTCAAGCGCCGCAAGTGAGTCTTCGTATCGGAGCGGAGCGCCATACCGCAATTGACGTAGAGCATTTTGGGGGCCTCCTGCCCATACTCGGACCGCCGAGAACATCTAATAATCAGTCCTCCCGGACGGGCCGATTCAATGAATACGGTGGGATCGAGACAGCACGGCGCCAGTGTCTCGACACGCCGTTGAAACGGATCCAGTCTATTGAGTGCCTCGACGAATACATCCCCGGACTTGTCCCCGGCCCAGTTGACCGCGGGTAGACCCATCTTGTGCATCGATGACGAAGCGACGCACCTGATGCTGCTGACCCAGTATCTCAGCCGATCGGGCTATTCCTCCATGGTAGCCGCCACCGGCACCGAGGGCCTGGAGGTGCTCAAGCACCAGACGCCGGCCTTGGTCCTGCTGGATTTGCAAATGCCGGAAATGGATGGCTTCAGCTTCCTGGCCCACCTTCGTAACAATCCTGAACACCGCTCGATCCCCGTCGTGCTGCAGACAGCCCACGTCACCAAGCAGAACCTGCTCAAATCAATGAAGCTGGGGATCAGCGGCGCCATTGCCAAGCCGTTCGATGAAAACACTCTGCTGGCCAAAGTCCAGCAGACGCTGGCGAACAGTCTCGAGAAGGCGGGTCCGAAGTCCGAACCGCAAGGGAAGAACGCGCCGCAGGCCAGTGAATCGGCCAAACCACAGGGACCGGTGGGTGACGGCGCCATGAGCGCGGCCACCCTCGACAAGTTCATCGAACAATCGGTGCAGAACAAGGCATTGCCATTCACGGTCACCGAGGTCCAGGCGGTGATCGACAACAAGGAAAGTGACGCCGCCGAATTGATCGATGTGATTCGGCAGGACGCGGTGCTGTGCGGCGCGATCGTGCGCGTGGCCAATTCCACAGAATACAGTCGGGGCAACACGCGCACACTGGATGAAGCCGTGACTGCGTTGGGTTTCGAGCAGGTCGCCAAACTCACCGCGCAGTTAGGCATGCTCGAACTGGCCGACCCCGACAGTCAGCCTGGAAAGTTCTCGTGTTATAACTACTGGATGCACACCATCGTGACCGCGAATCTAGCGGAGCGCTTCGCGAACATCACCGGGCTGTGTGAAGCCAGCACGGCCCTGGTCGCTGGGTTGCTGCACGATTTGAGCATGGCCACCGTGGCCCAGGTCAGACCGGACCTGATCATCGACCTGACGAACGCGGCCTCGGCCGACCCCGGGCAGTTTCAACACGACGAGAAGTCCATACTGGGATGGAGTTTCGCCCAGATCGGCGAGAAGCTGATGTTCAAGTGGGAAGTGCCGGAGATCATCAGTCAGGCCGTCGGCCACCACACGGACGTCAAAGAAGGCATCGAACAACTCCCCGGTGAAGCCCGCGATTTGACGCTCATCATCAAGGCTTGCGACATTCTCGCCCATGCAGCCCTGACCGATCCGCTGCAGAATTACCCCATTCTGCTCGGCGCCGACGCCATGGAGATGCTGCTCAAAACATCCAACATCACTCAGGAATCAGTCAACCGAGAAGTCAACGCCGTGGTGCGGGAGGCTGAAACGCTGGCCATGTGCAATTTCGAAGCGGATCAGACCCCGCCCAAGCTCATCACCCAACCCATGGACGCCGTCGCTGTCGTTCGGCCTGAAAAGATGCCTGCTTCACCCTTGAACGTCTTTCTGCAAAAGGCGGCCAACCGCGTCATTTGCTTCCGCACCGTCAACGAGGTCACCCGGGAGCCGTGGGATGCGATCTACTTCGACGGCGCGATCGGGGGGATGCGCTTTGCGGACCGCAGCATGAGGGATTTCAGCACGCGAACGGATCTCCAGGAGTTCCCGACCTTCTGCCTGGCCACGGCGGATGCGATGAACACGCTCAAAGGCGCCTACGGCCACCTGCCCGCCAAGCTCGTCACCGCGCCCTGCTGGGCGCGCGAACTCTTGCCAAGCTGAAACGAATCCCCGCACGCGCGTGCCGCCAATGCGCGCCGCGCTTTCATCGCCCCCGGCGCCGCCGCAGGCCAAAGCGGGCCAGGCACAAGCCCATCACAGTCACCATGCCGATCGGAACCGATTCCATGCCGCAAAGCGTGTCAAATGTCAGAATGTTGTTCACGGTCACGGTGCCCTGAACCCGAATCGTGCCCAGTGCGCTATTGCCGATTGCGGATGGATTGTCGGCGGTGAAATTGAAATCGCCGAGAAGAGTGCCGTCCGCCTGTTCCGTGAATGAAATCGTTCCCACATTCGAACTCCAGAACGGGCCGAGCAACTCCGCACCGGCCATCTC
>JADFJZ010000351.1 GCA_022565195.1 Planctomycetota bacterium
TGGAGAAGGCTCGTGACCGGCTGCCCATCACGGTCGTCTGGATTCTGTTCTACACCGCGATCGCTTATCCCTATTTTCTTTCCTACATGCAGATTCACCCACCGCGCCGAATCGGCCTGTCCGACCCCGGGCAGGCCTTGCGGCTCGATTACTCAAATGTTTCCTGGCGGTCGTTTGACAACACGACTCTGCGCGGATGGTTCGTTCCAGCGGGCAACTCCGAGCGGACCGCGATCGTATGCCACGGTGTGATGGATACAAAGAGCGGGATGATGCCGTTCGTGCAGGCGCTGCACGAGGGCGGATACAATGTTCTGGCGTTTGACATGCGCGGCCACGGCGAGAGCGATCGTTGGACGGTGACCTACGGCGCGCACGAGAGCCAAGACATCATCGCCGGGGTGGACTACCTGAAGCACGCCCATCCCGATTCTGCAAAACACGTGGTCGGTGTCGGCTGGAGCATGGGGGCGGCTTCGCTGATTCTCGCGGCTGCGCGGGACCCGCGGATCGAGGCTCTGCACATCGATGCGCCCTACGCGAGCACGAGCGCCATGGCCCGCCGCATCGGCGAGCAGATCCCCGCACTGCTTCGAGGGTGGTCTTATTACGGCGGCTTGACCATTGGCAGCGTCGAGAGCGGCACGAATCTCTTCCGCTTCAATACGACCGATGCTGTGGCACGGATCACCCCCCGGCCGGTGATGATCATACACGGCACGCAGGATCGTGTGGTTCCTTTTGAACAGGGCGAGGAGGTTTTCGGCGCAGCGGAGAACCCGAAGTCGTTTCACGCCGTGCCCGGCGCAGGCCATTGCGAGACCATCGCGGTCGAGGGCAGGCGCTACACGGATCGCATGATCGAGTTTCTGGATGGCGCGATCGAGTAGTGGGACCCCGCACCAACTTTACTCCCACCTTCACTATGAAAGTTGGTGCGGGGCTAAATAGACGGAAGCGGAGTGGTCTAGGTTCCGCACCTCAGTCCTCAGTCCTCAGTCCTCAGTCCTACTTTGGCTTGGAGGAATCCAGTACGATGGAGCGTGCTATCGCTCCCGGCGAATGATCGGCAACCCGTCGTCGGGCTGCCCTGAGTCAATAAAACAGCCAGTTGATCGTGATGATGTTCACCGCCGCGGCGGCGGCCGTCGCGATCAGGATCTTGCGCATGGTCAGGTTGTACTGCCCAGCCCGTCTCAATGTGTCCCGAATATCCTCGGGCGTGAGCGGCCGCACGGACCCATTTGGGCCGGCCTCGGTTCGGACCTGGGCCATGATCAACTGGGCCTCGAATTCTGCAATTCCTATCTTGGCCGCGTAACGAACGAGACGTCGCCGTTTGCTGTAGCGCAGCAATCCGGCTTCCATGTCGGCTTTGACCATCGCGGCAAAGATGATCCGGGCCTCACGCGGGCGGAGCGCCAGCGTAGGCGGATTGCGATTCAACTGGTCGTGCATCTTTCCTTCCTCTTCGTGGCTGCGAATTGGCCACGCCTCTACCATGAGCCTAGGCGCGCAAACGCAAATGTCTACAGCCGCCTCGCCATGCGGACGCGCCGAGGTCCACAGGCGAGCGCTGTCCATCGACGAGTGATTAGAGATGAGGAAGTTATCGGAATTGCAGCGCGAGGCGACGGCGCAGCGTTCAGCATTCCATGCGCGAGAAGTGCCGCCGGCCGACGTACATCGGGATCAGGCAGGCCAGCGTGCCGATCGACACCAACGCCGCCAGCAGCAAGAAAGTATGGCGGTCGAGAACCACGGCTCCCATGCTCTTGAACCGCAGCCCGATCAGGCCGTTGATGATCAACATGCCGGTCACCATGCAGACCGAGCCAATGAGATTGATCGTCCCGCCGACGCCGTTGGCGATTTTTGCGGAGTTGCGCTCGTGGATCATCGGGAACCGCGCCCCCAGCCCGACCGCCATGCCGCACAATCCCGCGCAGACCGCCGCGATGGAGATCATGTTGACGGCGATGAGGTTCTTGCCCGCGCCGCTGGTCAGGTTGGCCAGCAACATCACTGCCCCACCCACCGACAGGGTGATGGTCAGCGCGAAGATGAGCTTCGGCAACAGCAGCCGCCCGCGCGGCATGGGCACCAGACCCATCAGCCACAACTGTTGGGCCTCCAGCGAGATCAGCGGGAAGACGAAGCGGCTGGTGAACGTCGCCAGGATGAGGCTGATGGCGCCGGTGTTGAGGAACGAAATGAGCAATTGAAACTCGAATGCGTTCATCCTCGGCGGGATGTTGGGAATGTTCAGCACATAGAGGCCCAGCAGAGCCAGCAGAATCAAGAGTTGCGACCACTGCGTCGGGTCGCGCAGGAAGGTGCGCAGATCCTTGAGCGCTACTTCGCGAATGTCGTCAGGCAGATACCAAAAGAGGACCAACGCAATGGTTCGTGTGGGTCGGCTGTCGTATGTATCGGTCCGGCCCGCGGTCTGGACGCGGTCGTAGGCCGACGACAACCGCCGCCCGACAATCCGGACCGCCAGCCAACTCAGAAACACGGCATTCGAGAGAGTCAGCAACAAGTAGAAGAGCGAGTCGGCCAGCGCCCCATCGCGCGCGTAATTCAGGCCGGTGCTGACCCAGCGGCTCGGCCAGAAAGTGCCCTGCAACAGCGCCGCCCGGTCGAAGAACTCCTTCAGCCAGGCCTTGGAGTCGGTCTGATCGAGGTTCCACATGTTCCACAACCACAGCGACGCGCCGATGCCGACAACGACAATCGCAAGGTAGAACATGCGGCGGGCCATCTTCGAGAACCAGTACCCAACGGCCCAGGCGAGAACCAGCCCCGCAGCGCCGGGAATCGGAATGAAGCACA
The DNA here is from genome assembly GCA_022565195.1 of Planctomycetota bacterium. The sequence continues at coordinate 2,836 of JADFJZ010000351.1, forward strand.
AAAAGAACACGCCGAACAATGGATAGTAAAACCACGGCAGATACGCGCCGCTGGCCTGCGCCAGCGCCACCATGAGCGGCAGCCCGACGAGAATCAGCGACCACGACGCAAAGAACAGGCTCTCGATGTATTTGAGCAAAGCCACGCTCTTCGGCGAAATCGGACGAGTCAGCAGATACGCCGGCTCGCCGCGGGCGA
>JADFJZ010000352.1 GCA_022565195.1 Planctomycetota bacterium
CGTTTGCGATTCGGCAGAGCGTGCAGATCGCCTCGGGCGCTGCCGACGGCGACGAGATCACCGCCCATTCGCTCGGCCTCATGCAGACTGCCGCATTCCCGACGACGGTGGAGGAGCCTTCGCATGCAGATCGGTGGCAGAACTATTTGCGCGGCGTGTGCCGTGGGCTTCGGCGGCGGGGCGTCGCCGTGCGTGGCGCGGAGTTGCTGATCGGCGGCGATCTGCCGATCGGCGGGGGCCTGAGCAGTTCGGCTGTCCTGTGTGTGGCCACGGCGCTGGCGCTGCTCAAGCTGACAGACGCGGCATTGCCGAAGCTCGAAATCGCGAAACTCGCACAACAGGCGGAACACGATTTCGCGGGTACGCCCTGCGGCATCATGGACCCCTACGTCAGCCTGTTTGGCAAGCTCGGCCACGCACTGTTTCTCGATTGCGAATCGAATACGCACGAGGATGTTGGCCTCGAACTGGGTGATGCCCGATTCGTCTTGATCGACAGCGGCGTGGCTCACGAATTGTCGTCCGGGTTGTATGAGCAGCGCGTGCGTGAATGCCAGGCCGCCGCCAGCGCGATTCGGGAGCGCGAAACGGCGGTGCGGACGTTGCGCGATGTCACGCCGGGAATGCTCGAAGCTCACGGTCACGCACTCGACCCCGTGCTGCGGAATCGCACTCGCCACGTCGTCACCGAAAACGTCCGCGTAGATCAAGCCCGACGAGCGCTGGCCGACGGCCGGATTCATGATCTCGGGCGCTTGCTCAGTGCCAGTCATCGGTCGTTGCGCGACGATTACGAAGTCTCCTGCCCGGAGGTCGATGAATTGGTGGCCGCACTGGAAACTGCCGAGGGTATATTCGGCGCCCGCATGGTCGGCGGCGGCGGCGGGGGGATGGTGCTCGCGCTGGTCGAGAGCGATGCCGTTGCCGATTTGCCGCGCCAATTGGCAGAACGCCTGAGGCGTCACCGCCCATCACCCCGCTTGCTGACGCTGCATCCTGCCGATGGCGCAGAATGTGAAGCCTGCTGAGTCTCCTGCTCTTCTATATAGCCGGCCGCATGCGGCCGGTCACGCATCACCATAAGTAACTGCTCCAAAACATGTTACGTGTTGCTCTGGCAAATCACGCATCTCGACTCACAATCTCCGCCTCAAGTTCCGCGAAAACAAGTGAAGAATTCTTCAAATTCATGGCCCAATTTCCGCGCCGATTGCGTTCTGAGTAATAGAGGCCAGCCCACAGCTCCGCGGGTGGCCCGCAGCCTGTGGCTGGCGACGCCTTTCTAACCCTCCTGGCTGTCGCCCGGGCCACCCGCGGACTGGCCAATTTGGCCCGCACAGCCGGCCTGCCCCTTGATCCGGCACAGGCAACCGGGTGACAATGGGCCTCATGTGCAAGTCGTCCACGAGACGGGTCGCGGCTTTGCTGGCTTGCTGTAGCTTGTCGCTGACGAGTTGCACCACCGGCCGCCAGATGCGCGCGACGGTGGAAACGCCGGCCACGCACCGGCAGATCTACGCGCTCGGCGATCTGCACTTTCCGGACGCGCTGTACTACAAACCCGCCGGTTCGGTCTCCGACCTCGATGCCTACACCGCGCCGTTGATCCTGCAGGAAGTGCAACCGGCCGGGCGCATCGGCCGAGTACTTGTGGATGAAAACGGGCGGCCTGCCGTCGAGGCTGGAACGCCCACTGTGTATTACGGGCGCTCGCGCTGCACGCTCGACGGGCGCGAATACGAGCAATTGATCTTCCTGTGGTTCTACGCGCCGTCCGTCGAGCCCGAGTGGTCTTCGAGTTTGCCCGTTCAGGGTATCCGCATAACGCTCGACTCCGAGGGACTGCCGTTCCTCTGGGAGACAATGGCGAACGATCAGCCGACGCGGATCATCTTTGCATCCAGGCGTCTGGAGACGCTCGCCCGGCAGCAGTATGGCCCGCCGCTGCCCGGCAGGCTCCACTCGTTGGAGACGGCGGTCGCCAGCGACGGGGTCGCCAGCGACGCGGTCGCGAGCGAACCGGGCGCGATCGTGGCCCGCGTTTTGGAAGACGGCCCGCTCCCGATGGGGCCGATCGTGCATTTGCTGCGGGACGGAACCATCGGCACGCTCACTTGCCGCTGCATGCCGTCGCAGGTCGACAACTTCGTCGAGACGCTGCCATACGATCTGGCGCCCATTCAGGAACTCGCCGACCTGGGACTGCATGACCTCGATTGGATCACGGACCAACGAAGCGCGGCGGTCTATCTGGCCTTCACAATGGACGTCGCGCAAGACCGCCCACTCCTCTCCCAACTCCTGAGACTGCCTGACGACTTTTGAACGGCGTGCCACTGGAAGCTTGTCTGCCAGTGCCGACACACGCGCCGGCGTGCCGCCGACTGCTGACCCCTGATCGCTGATTGCTGACCGCTGACGGCTGATAGCTGCTTGCTGACCGCTTGCTCCACCCATCCCCCGATTGAGGCAACACCCGGCCGTTCTCTCTGGGTGCGTTGAGCTTGCGGAGCGGTGGGTTCGTTTGGCCAATAAGCTTTTTCGCATTTTCGATATATGTCGCCCTGCAACAATTCACAGGCGTTTGTTCCGCTCCTCCTGTTTGCGGTTCCCTGTTCCCTCATCCCTGTTCCCTTCTTCTCCATGCGCACACCGCTTCCGCACAATCCACTACCCTTGTTACTTCACAGGCGCGCTATGGGTACGGGAGAGGCCAACAGGCACGAGCCGGGGCTGCCGCGCTGTGGCAAGATCCGCAATCGCGATGAAGTCAATGGGGCACGTCCGCCCACGTTCGTCCCTGCCCCCAAAGCCGGCTCATTGCCCAGATCCCTTCGGGCTATCTTACTTAGCTCCATAACTCCTTTGCTACTATGGATTTGCTAACTTAACAATGACACCATTTTTTTGTCAAGACACTAATACTTGACATGTATGGTCTTATGTATTACAATCGCATATGATTTGGTCAATAATGTCTTAGCGTAATCAGCAGCGTAGACTCGATGGATGATAA
>JADFJZ010000353.1 GCA_022565195.1 Planctomycetota bacterium
GTGCTGAAGCCGTCGGGGCCTACGGAACCCATGATCCGCTTCGCTTTTCGCGAGTATCCAACGATTCTCTCTTCAGCAGCGACGTAGTACCACGTGGTACCTGTGCGCTGGTGTACCCAAGTGAAGTAGCGGCCGCTGCTTCGATAGGGAAATCTCCACCGGGCTTGGGCAGGACCAATCTCCGGACCCCACAGTTGATTCTCTCGGAAGACATCATAATCCCGATACTTCTCGTCTTTGTACTTGTCGACGGGATTGCCATCGATATCTGTGATTTCGTCCACAGTCAAGTAGTCCAAAGTCACACGGAGGATTCGACCATCCTTGTCGAGCATGTAGTGCGTCCATGGCTGTTGTGCCTGCCCTGCCAGGATCCCAACGGCCAGGCCGCCGCCCATTCCGCCCACGACGCCAATTCCGACAAGCACGACCAACCCGAGTGCGATTTTGGCGATCCGCGGCTGCGACGGATAAGACCCCGCAGTCAGGAAACTGCCCCAGGCGGAGAGCCCCATGACGGTTCCAATCAACACGATCGGAATCAAGGCTTGCCAGAATTCGGCCGACCCTGTGACGAGGATTGCGCACAGGGCGGCTGTGGCGATGCCCAAGGCGCGGCTGGCATACCACCGCGCTTGGCGCAGCCCGGTGAGCATTCCCGCGAAGTAAAACACCACGCCGCACAAAATGTCGGCGAACCCGGGCAGCATCATGCGCCCGTCGAACGGCGCTGCGATCCTTCCAGGCGTGGAAGCCCACCACGCAGCAATGAGAAGAGGAATGCCGGTCGCAGCCAGGTACAGGATCATCCCCGCCACGACCTTGCCCGCGAAAATGGTATTGCGCGTGACGGGGCGATGAACGAGGAAGGCCCATTGGTCACGCCTCATTTCCATGATGACCTGTAGGAAGCCGAGCAGGCCCGCCCCCAAGGCGCAGCCGATCGTCGTGATCAAAAGAAACGACTGGGAGCAAATCGACTCGGTTCCGGACCAGTAGTAGCCCGGGCTTGACAGAGCGTAGGCCATGGCCAGGCCCATGCCGAGCATCCACAGCACCGCCCACTTGAAGTTCTCTCTGAGTTCCTTCCAGATCATCGGCCTCATGTCGGACCTCCCGTTTCGCGCAGGAAGAAGCTCTTCTCGCCGTGATCCCCCAGGTAGCTGATGAAGGCGTCTTCCAGGTTGATGGGGACGAACTCGATTTGATCGGCGCCGCAGGTTTTCAGAAGCTCCTCCGTTTGGCCGTCGAAGTTGGCGATGACTGCGGATATTTCGTTTTCGGTACGCAGGCTTTGCAGCAGGCCGGGGATTTTCGGCAACGCGGGCACCTGCCCGCGAAAGCGCAGCACGACCCGGCGGATGCGATCGCGGAACGTTTCCATAGAACAGCAAGCCTGCAAGTGTCCCGATTCCAGCACGGCGATGCGGTCGGCCACCCGCTCCACGTCGGTGAGTAGATGCGATGAGAATAGAATGGTGCGCTTCTCGCTGCGCGTGGCGTAGACCATCAGCTCGAGGAGCGACCTGCGTGCCACTGGGTCCAGCCCCAGCGCGGGATCGTCCAGGATCAGTAATTCCGGTTCCGGAGCGAGCGTGAGCGCCAAACACAACCCCGCCCGCTCGCCGCGCGATAAGTTCTTCACGCGCGCATTGGGTTTGAGGCGAAAGTAGTCGATGACCGCGTTGAACAACGCGCTCTTCCACGTGGAATAAAAGCTTGATTGAAAGCGCGCGCACTCCTTGACGGTCATCCACCCGTAAACATGATGACCCTCGGCAAGGTGGCCGATCCGGGCGCGCAATTCCGGCGGGAGATTCCTGCTGTCGTGACCCAGAACGGTGGCCGACCCGCGGGTCGGATCCAGCAGGCCCAGCAACATTCGAATCGTGGTCGTCTTGCCCGAACCGTTTCGACCGAGCAGACCGAACACGCAACCGCGCGGCACGTCCAAATCGAGCGAATCCACGGCTTTGTTGCTGCCAAAGTATCGTGTGAGCTTCCGTGTTTGAATGGCAAAGTCAGACATCATTCATCCTTTGCTCTTTGTCCGAGCCGCCTTGAGCGCAGCAAGTTTCTTCCTCAAGGCATCCACGATTTCGTCGGGGCTGAAGTCGAGAATGAGGGTCTCACCGACAAAGTCCTCCAAAGCCTCATCCAGGCGTCGGGCACGTTCGGCCTTTGAATAGACTTGTCGTTTGTCGGAGACGAAGAATCCTTTGCCCGGCCGGGCTTCCAGCAGGCCGTCCCGCGCCAGTTCGCCGTACGCGCGGGCGACGGTGTTAGGGTTGACGACGAGCTGCTCGGCCAATGCTCTCACGCTTGGGAGCGGGTCACCCGAAACACGAATCCCAGCGATCAGCGCTCGGCGGATTTGGTCGACAATCTGCCGGTAGATCGGCGTCTTGCCGCCCGTTGAAATGTGAAGATCCAGATTCATGGTGGGCACCATACTGTATTAGTACATATAATACAGTATACTACCTTCTTGCCGTTCGTCAAGAGCAAACGCAATTCTTACGCGGCATGAGAGTTCGTTCGAAAGCCGGCGGTAAGCACCGATGAATGAACCAGCCGAAAACGAGACGGAATTCCTGCTGCGATTCCTTCAAGGCCGAGACCACGCTTGCCCGAAATGCAGCTACAACCTCCGCAATCTGACGCGCCCGATTTGTCCGGAATGCGGCGAGGCGCTCGCGCTCACCGTCGGCCGACGGAAGACCAATGACGCGCTCTTCATCTTGACATTGGCACCCTGCATCTTCTCCGGTATTTCCGCGATTTTTCTGTCCTGTGCAATCGCATTTCAAGCGTATCGATTGGGCGGATCGCCGCCCATCGAGGTTTGGGCGATGGACTCGTTCGGCGTGTTCAGCGGACTCTGCGGATTGATTCTGTTCGTCAAGCGTCGGGCCTTCACGAGACTTGACCGCGGTGTGCAGTTCTTCTGGGCCTTCCTCGCTTGGGCCATTCATATTGCTGTGTTTTTCGCTGTTCTGGCCAACGT
>JADFJZ010000354.1 GCA_022565195.1 Planctomycetota bacterium
TCGCATTCATGAGGAGATACAAAATGAACATGGTCAAACATTCGCTCTTCTTTGCAACCGTGCTTTCGATCGGAATTGGCGATCTGGCGACTGCGCAGCAGCAACCCGAACTCTTTGCAGCCCGCGAAGCAGCCCGCAAACTCGATGAGAATCTCCTCACCCATGTGTTTCAAATCAAGAACATTGATCTGGAAGACGCCTACGAGGCGGCCAGAAAGGTCTACAACCTTAGCCACATAGCCGCGGTGCAGGGCAATAACACGCTGGTCATCCGAGACACGCCGGAAAGGCTTGAACAAATCGCGGATCTCTTCGCGCAAATGGAGAACTATGAGCCGGTCAGCGCGAAGTATGCCGCTGAGGCTGTCGTCATTGCGCTGGACCATCGAGAAGCCATGGAGATCGCCGAGCTGCTCAATCCGATTTTCTCCGGCGCGCGGATCGTGGCCGACTACGGATCGCAGCAGTTGCTCGTGACGGCCAATGCTGCTCAGATCGCTGAAATCACGCGGATGGTCCAGAGTCTGGATCGCCCGGAACGAGCCGAACCCAGGGGCCTTCCCGCAAAGACTCTCTCGGTCACCGTGGACTTCATTCAGGCCACTGTCGGAGCCCAAGGTACGGGGGATTTGCCTGAGAATCTGCAAGGGGTGAACGCGGCATTGCGCGAGAACGGCCTTGGGGACGCGAAGATTTACGGGCACTTGATGGTCCGAACGCAGGAGGGTGAGAGGTTTGAGAGCAACGGAGTCGTGCGATCCGGCAAAGGTGATTCCGCCATGTCATTCCTGCGGATTCGCGGCGAGGCCGAGGTGATCGACGGCCGAGCGCAACTTCAGATCACGTCGCTATTGAACGTGCCGATCACACAAATGCGCCGGGATCGCGAAGGCAAGACACGCACAACCATCAGCTATGAGGAATTCGGTTTGACCACCACCACTACGGTGCCGCTGGGCGATTATTTGGTGCTGGGGGCCATGCCGGCCAGCACTGAGGATTCGGATACCATCCTGATGGTCATCCACATCACCGCCGATTGACCATTTGAACCGGCGCGCCAGACACTTGAAGTGTCCTCGAGCCGCGGGCTTCGTTTCGGGCGCATTTTACGGACGTGCGGATTCCCACTTCCTCTTGGCGGATCAAGACACGTTCACTATGATGAGTGCATGAGTAATACGACCGAAGAACCCAAAACGAAGTTGAAGCTCCTCACTCCCGACATGGACCCGCCCGAGCCGCCAGTGACGCCGCCGGCAAACTCCGAGGTGTCGGCGGCTTCGATCGTCGAGGCGATTCTGTTCGCTACGGACACGCCGCTGCCGGCGCCCAAGATCGCCGACATCGCCGGCGCCGGAAACGCCCGCGACGTAAAGAAACACATCGCCGCACTGAACGAGACCTACGCCCAGCGCGGGGCGGCCTTTCGCATCGAGGAAATCGCCGGCGGGTTCCAGATGCTGACCCTGCCCGTCTACAACGATCGCTTGAGCAAGATGTTGCAGGCCCGGCGAGAGACCCGCCTGTCGCAGGCCGCCCTGGAGACGCTGGCCATCGTGGCCTACAAGCAGCCGATCTTGCGCGCCGACGTCGAAGCGATTCGCGGTGTGGCTGCCGGTGAAGTGCTCAACCGCCTGCGCGAGTTGAACTTGGTCAAGATCGTCGGCCGGGCTGAGGAGATCGGCCGACCGTTGCTCTACGGCACGACCAAGAAGTTCCTCGACGTTTTCGGCCTGGGCTCGCTCGACGACCTGCCCAAAGACCAGGAACTCGCCCAGCCTGATTCGTAATTCCGGAGATTGTCACGACTGGGTGGCCGTCAAGGCCGCTTGAGGAACTCGGGGGGCGGCTTCCGCCGCTGGTGAGCGCTGATCTTGCTGATGAGGATGGCCAGCACAACAACGGCGCCGACGACTGCGATCCCTGCGTAGGTTCGGCGGTGCGACGACGGCGCCCGGCTGTTGCTGAGCAACTGGTGCTCGGTGGCGGTGATCACTTCGTTGCCGTCAATGTCGATGTGAACGACCTCGGCCGAAATCCCGGCCGAGGGCGCTCTGCCCCCGCCGGACGGCAACATGCTGACCACCGCAACGCCAATCACCACGGCAACCGCAAGCGCGGGCCACCATGATCGGCCGGCGGATCGAGGTGCAATCGGGCTCCTCGCATTGGCGGGCGCTGCGAATTCTACGGGATTGCCCAAGTCGGCTACTGCGCCTTCGGCGTCCCGCACCGCGCTGGGTATCTCATTGTCGGGGCGAACGAGAAAGGCGGGTTCCGTGCGCATCCCGCCGCCCCGCCGCGGCGGGTAATCATCAGGCCCATAGTAATCATCACGCTCGCGTTGACGATACTTTGCGAGCTGCTTGCGCTTGCTCTGCCGGAAGATCAGCAGTGCCAGCAAAGCCAGCGATGAAAACACCACGAGCACAATGAATCCGGCCAGTTCCTCGCCACTATAGGCCATCAATGGAATACCACTGATACCCGTCGCCAGGGTCGTACCGGCACCGACGCGCAGGATCGGGTTGAACCACTCGCTCCACACACCGACGCGTTTGGTCCGCGTGGTCTTGCCCAGCCAGAACAAGAAAGACAGCGACAGGGCCACGATGCCTACGATCGCGCCCATCGTATCATCATTACCATGGAATACCCCGTTGCCGAGACAAACACTCAGCCCAACGATGCCGGCGGTCGTGCAGACAGCCAGCACGCCGGCTACGATCCGCAGCACTATCTGGCGTCGCTCGAGAGGCACGGACTGCCCCTCAAACCGAAGCTCGTCATCTGCATGATCTACGAAGGGAACGATTTTCGATCGGCAAAGTGGATCGAGAATCCCGAGCATTACAAGCTCCCTGCCAAGAAGGTGTTTCAGCACTTTCTGCGAAACTCGCTGGTGATCAGCTCCCTGGACCGCATATTCACGCAGACGTTCGGACGGATCGCCAGTCACAGTAACGTAAAGGGTGGCGAAATATTTTCCTGGATGCCG
>JADFJZ010000009.1 GCA_022565195.1 Planctomycetota bacterium
TGTGCAGCGACTACCGGCCCGACGAAATCGCCCGACGATACGAGCAGTCCGGGGCAGTTGCGCTGTCGGTGTTGACTGACAACAATTTCTTCGGCGGCCTTTCCACCCATTTGACGCAGGCCAGAGCGGTGACATCCTTGCCCGTGTTGCGCAAGGACTTCATCATCGAGGAGCGCCAAGTACTCGAATCACGCCGCATCGGGGCCGATGCCTGCCTCTTGATTGTGGGTGCGCTCGAACAGAATGTGTTGTGCGCGTTGAAGGCACACGTTGAAGAATTGGGAATGGTGGCGCTTATCGAAGTACACGATGAGCGCGAACTGGAAACTGCTTTGGCGGCTAATGCGACGTTGATCGGCATCAACAATCGAAACCTTCACGATTTGTCGATCGATCGGCAGGTCATACACCGTCTGTGCCCGCTCGTGCCCGATGGCGTGTTGATTGTGAGCGAATCGGGCATCACCACGCCACAGGATGTGCGGGAGCTTCCAGAAAGCGTGAACGGCGTTCTCATCGGTACGGCTTTGATGCGCTCGAGTGATACCACCGGCTTCATCCGGCAAGCGACTGAAGGTCAGGAGGTTGCCAAGTGAAGATCAAGATCTGCGGGATCACCAGTGCCGGCGACGCCCGAATGGTCGAATCGCTGGGCGCCGACTACGTCGGGATCATCTTCGCCAAGGCCTCTCCGCGCTGTGTCGATATTCCTACCGCCGTCGAGATCGCGGCCAGTCTGGCGTCCGCACGGCTGGTGGGCGTTTTTGTGGAACATTCCGTGGCTGAGATCGAGAAGATCGCAGCCCAAGTCGGTTTATACGCGGTGCAGCTCTACCGCCAGCCGGAGCGGCGGCCCGAGGGCGTCGTGTATATTCTGGCGATTCGCGTCCGCGATCGTTCGAGCCTGCAGGCCATGGAGTCTTCGGTGCCCGACTACTTCCTCACCGACGCTCATGTTGAGCGGGCCATGGGCGGCACGGGCCAAACATTCGAGTGGTCCCTCTTGCCGCGTCAACTCGATAAGGTTTTTCTCTCCGGTGGAATCGACGCCGGCAACGTGCGTGGCGCGCGGCGGCTGAATCCGTATGCGATCGACGTCTGCAGCGGAGTGGAATCTCGTCCGGGCATCAAGGACCAGGGCAAACTGGAACAGTTCTTCGAGGAGGCCCGAGCATGATCGCTTCGACGCGTTATGGCGAGTATGGAGGCATGTACGTGCCGGAGACACTGGTGGCGCCGCTGCATGAGATCGAAGCCGGCTTCCTGGACGCCCGGGAAGATGAAAGCTTCATGGCGGAGTTTCACGGCTTGCTCAAGAACTATGCCGGCAGACCGACGCCTTTGTACTTGGCCCAGAACCTCTCACAGCGCTGCGGTCGGCGAATCTACTTGAAGCGCGAAGATTTGCTGCACGGAGGGGCACACAAGACCAACAACACGATCGGACAGGGCCTGCTGGCCCGCAGGCTTGGCAAGAGCCGGATCATTGCCGAGACCGGTGCCGGGCAGCATGGGGTAGCGACGGCCATGATCGGCGCTCTGCTGGGAATCCCCGTCGAGATCTACATGGGGGAGGTAGATGTTGAGCGGCAGCAACAAAACGTCCAACGCATGAAACTCTTCGGTGCCAAGCTCCACGTCGTCAGCGGCGGCAGCGCCACGCTCAAAGACGCCATCAACGATGCCATGCGGGATTGGATCACCCACGCCGAAGACACGTACTACTTGTTCGGTACCGCTGCGGGACCGCATCCATTCCCCGCCATGGTACGGTTCTTCCAGAGCGTCATCGGTACCGAGGCACGGCAACAAATCTTGCAGGCCGAAGAGAAGCTGCCCGATGCGGTCTTCGCCTGTGTCGGCGGAGGCAGCAATGCGATCGGCATCTTTTCGGCGTTCCTGGACGACGAGCGAGTGCAATTGTTCGGCGCCGAAGCTGCGGGGCATGGACTGAGCGACGGACCGCACGCCGCATCTTTGCAGATGGGTACGCGCGGCGTGTTCCACGGCATGCACTCCTTGTTCTTGCAGAACGCCGATGGCCAGATCGATGATACGCACTCGATTGCCGCCGGCTTGGATTATCCGGGCGTCGGGCCTGAGCACGTGTTCTTGCAGGAGACCGGGCGAGCGTCCTATCTCGGCGTCACGGACGAAGAGGCTGTGCAGGCCTATCGGCTGCTCGCGAGAAGCGAATCGATCCTGGGGGCGCTTGAATCTTGTCATGCCCTGGGGCTCGCGCTACGTGAAGTGGAGCGATTCTCCGAGGACGCGATTCTGGTGGTCAATCTGTCGGGACGTGGCGACAAGGATTTGGAGACCATTCTTAACTGTGAAAGCGGATCCCACCCGCCGGCAGGCAACAATGAATCGATTTAGGAAGCTATTTGAGAAGCCAAACCGCAGAGCATTCATTCCTTTCTGGATGCTGGGCGATCCTGATGCCGACAGGAGCCTCTTGATCATCAAAGCGCTCCTCGATGGCGGTGCGGATGCGTTGGAACTGGGAATTCCGTTTTCCGATCCCATCGCCGACGGTCCGACCATTCAGCGGTCAGCGCAACGAGCGCTCGCGGCGGGCGCCTCGATGGATCGTGCTTTGGAACTGCTTGAGCGGCTTCGGCAGGAGACCGACGTGCCCATCGGTCTGTTGGTGTATTACAACTTGATCTACCAGCGCGGACTGGATGAGTTTTGCCGCCAAATGCGCGATGTCGGCGTTGATGCCGTGCTGGCCGCCGATTTGCCGATCGAGGAATCCGACGGATTGGAACAATCACTGCGGGCCCACGACGTGGGATGCGTCCATCTCGTCGCTCCGAACACACCGCCGTCGCGTGCTCTCCACTTGATCGAGCGCTCTACGGCGTTCGCCTACGTGCTCAGCACGTTCGGCACGACCGGGGCCAGAGCGCAACTCGATCCATCGACTGAGCGCCGCATTCGACAACTTCGCGCCTGCACCGATCGCCCGTTGGTCGTCGGGTTTGGTATCAGTCGCCCAGATCAAGCACAGGCCCTGTATCAAGCGGGAGCTGACGGCGTGATCGTCGGCAGCGCGCTTGTGCGGAGCACCGAGCCGTATTTCGACGACCCGCCTGCATTGCTCGATACCATTAAGAATTTTGTACGGGAGTTCCACAGAGAGGAGGTCAGGCAACCATGCTGATCGTAATGAATCAAGATGCCACTGCTGAGCAGATCGCCCGCGTCACGGACGCCGTGCGAGAAATGGGCTTTCAGGCGCATCCCATGCCGGGCGCCCAGCGAACCGCCGTATGTGTCACGGGCAACAAAGATGTAGTGCCGATCGAAACATTCGCCGGTTTGCCCGGGATCAAGGAAATCATCCGCGTCTCCAAGCCCTACAAGCTGGTCTCCCGCGAATTCAAGCCTGAAGGGACGGTGCTGCGTTTCGGCGATCGTTCCATCGGCGGCGAGGAATTGACCGTCATCGCCGGGCCTTGCAGCGTCGAAACGGCAGACACGACGCTGCGAATTGCGGGGCGGCTCCGTGAAATGGGCGTGCAATTCTTCCGTGCCGGTGCGTTCAAGCCGCGAACCAGCCCATACGCCTTTCAAGGGCTGGGCCAGGAAGGGCTCGACATTCTCGCCAAGGTCAAATCCGAGTTCGGCATGTTCATCGTCACGGAGCTGCTCGAGGCAGAAGCGCTGCCCATGATCGCTGAGGTAGCAGATATCATCCAAATCGGCGCCCGAAATATGCACAACACGGCGCTGCTGAAGCGCTTGGGCACGGTGAAGCAGCCGATTCTGCTCAAACGCGGCATGGCAGCGACACTCGACGAGTTCCTCATGGCCGCGGAATACATCATGTCGGAGGGCAATTACAACGTCATTCTCTGCGAGCGCGGAATCCGGACCATCTCGCAGCACAGCCGATTCACTTTGGACGTCGCGGCCATTTCCGCACTGAAGCAGATCAGTCATCTGCCGGTGCTGGCGGACCCCAGTCATGCCGCCGGTGTCAGCAGCATGGTGGCCCCGTTGGCGCACGCCTCCGTGGCGGCGGGAGCGGACGGCGTGATGATTGAAGTACACGACGATGCCAAGGCAGCTTGGTGTGACGGCCCGCAGGCGATGCATCCTGACGAACTGCGTTCGACGCTTGCTCGACTTGAGCAGATTCGACGCTCGGTGGCGCCCGCGCAGCCGGTTCAGTCCGGCTGAGCCGGCGTTGGTAGGCCACTCGTTTCGGCACACCGTTGACAACGCCGAGGCGCCCGTCGTCAGAATCGCCGACGACGGGATTGTGGGCGATGATCGTACAGCCGTCGTCGGCCAGCGTGACACTCTCATCGGGCCTGATTAGCTTGGTTCCGGGGCTGTAGCGGCCTGAAGCGTGTCCTCCCTGCCGGGCGCGCTTGCAATGCGGCCGTCGATTCGGTTATGCTGGCTGCCATGGGCGTGATCGAGGGGCAGTGTCCGATAATCGGGCTGCCGTCAAAGCAGAGTGGTGTTTTCGTCGCTCGGCTCCGACAGATCATCATTGGAGGACTACACATGTATTCGTTCACCTTGCGGCTGGCCTGCATAGGTCTTCTCGGTGTTGCGATTTCCAGCAGCCGCGCTTCGGCCTGGTGGCCAAGCCCGCAAACTGCGCAGGACGCGCCACCCCAAACCGAACCAGCGGACAAACCAAAGACCGTCGCTCCGCCAAAGCAGGATCCCAAAGCCGCGGACAAGCCCAAGACTCTAGACACGTCCAAGGCCGGAGAGAAGCTTCAACCCAAGGTCAAACCAAAGCTCAATCCTGACCGCAAGAGCAAGGCCGACGCCGCGCGCCGGGCAGCGGCAAAGAAGCGCAAAAGCAAACGCAAGTTTCAAATGAATCCCGACGCCAAGTGGGCCTGCGATCAGCAGACGGCAACGCTGGAACCCGTTTGGCGCGGCGAAAAGACTCTGACCTTCCCGTTCTTGATCCGCAACGAAGGAACAGCCGACCTCCGGATCAGGGCCAAGGGTGGGTGAGGGACGCGGTACAACGGTCGGTCCGACCGTACCATCAAACCCGGCCAGACTGAGAAACTGGAAGTCATCATCAACTGCGGCAAGTTGACGGGCGAGTTCACCCGAAACATCGGCGTCGAGACCAACGACCCGAGCCATCCGAGGGTGAACCTCACCTGCAAAGGGCGGATACTGGAGCCGGTGACCTTGAAACCGAGGCGCATCAGCTTCAGCAAAGTTAGCCGCACGGCGCCCGGGCAGAAGGAAACAATCGTGATTACGCCTGGCGACGCCGGACCTTTGAAGCTGAAGTTGGCGCCCGTTGAATCGGAGTTCTTCGAGGCGGAGCTGCGTGAAATCGAAAAGGGCAAGCACTACGAACTCGAGGTTACCTTGAAGCCTCCTCTGCCGGCCAAGGCAGTTCGGACCAACCTCAAACTCGAAACCGGACTCGCACAGGCACCCAACATCACGATTCCAGCGTCGGCCATTCCCCGCCCTCATGTCGTGGCTAGTCCGCGCCGTTTCAGCGTGCCCGCAAAGCGGAAGCCTGATTGGCGCCAAACCGTCCGTTTGGAATGGGACGATGACGCGCCGCACAGGATTCTCGGCGCCACGGCAAGCGATCCGGGTTTGAAAGTGAGCGTGATTGAGAAGAAAGGTGAACAGGAGGTCGTGCTGGAGGTGTCCGAAAATCACGAGCCGCGACCGGGTGCAAGTATCATCACCATCACGACGGATGACACCGAGGCGCCGACGGTGCGCGTGCCGGTCTATTTCTCCAGAAAGGCCCCGTCGCCGCCGACCAGGCGGACGCCCGCCGCATCACTCAGGAATATCGAAACCAAAACCAGGAAGATCGAGGGTCGAGGCGCAAAGGCCAAGAAAACGTCACGCCCGTCGGCCAAGCGGCCTGCACCGACTCCTGACTGACAAGATCATCGAGTTAAGGCGCGCCTGATTTCGAGAGTGCGATCGTCGTCCACGTCATCGGCGCAGGCACACGCAGCACTCTGTAGCAGAGCCCCTCCTTTCCCCTGCGACAGCGCCGGAAAGGTTCTCCACGATCAGGTCAAATTGTAAACGGGGTCGCCATTCCACCGAGATTAACGACGAAACGAGCGGCGGCAGCCGAAATTAAGCAGTCGGACCGAGTGAAGAAGTTGGGGAATTGGGATCATTCCGTGTATCATGGGAGTTCCTCTCAACGGGACCGGTAGCCATGAGCAGAATCAGCGTGCAGGACAACACAACGGCACAGCGGATCAAGTACGTCCCGGCCGTCGGCCCCAGGCTGAAGAAGCTCCTGCTCGTGGTCTTCGGTCTTTTCGCGGTGCTGGTCGTCAATTCCGTCTATCTCGCGGCCGTCACATCTCTCGAATGGTTTACCAGCCGCACGTATCAAAACTACTTCTACCAATACATGTTCCTGGCACACCTCGTTCTCGGATTGCTGATTGTGCTGCCCGTGGTGATCTTCGGTGCGCTGCATATCAGGAACGCACGGCATCGGCCGAACCGGCGGGCCATCAAAGTCGGATATGCCCTGTTCACGACCGCCCTGCTGCTGCTCGCGACCGGCCTTGTGCTCATGCGCCTCGATGTGTTCTCGGTCAGGATTGAAATTAAAAACCCGCAGGTTCGTTCGGTTGCTTATTGGCTGCACGTGATTGCTCCGCTGGCGGCGTGCTGGCTCTTTGTGTTGCACCGCCTGGCGGGCAGACGCATCCGCTGGAAAGTGGGCGCGGCCTGGGCGGGCGTGGCGCTGGTCTTCGCCGCGGTGATGGCCGGCCTGCACTCACAGGATCCGCGCCAGTGGAACATGGTCGGTCCCGAGTCGGGCGAAAAATACTTCTTTCCCTCCCTGGCGCGAACAGCCACGGGCAATTTCATCCCCGCGCGCACACTCATGAACGATGCCTACTGCCAGCAGTGCCATGCCGATGTTCATGAAAGCTGGTCGCACAGTATGCACCGTTTCGCGTCCTTCAACAATCCCGCTTACTCGTTCTCCGTCAAGAACACGCGCCAAGCGATGTACGAGCGCGACGGGAATGTGCAGGGGTCGCGTTTCTGCGCGGGTTGCCACGATCCCGTGCCGTTTTTCAGCGGTGCCTTCGACGATCCGCGGTTCGACGACCCCAACTACGACCTTTCAAAGGACGAAATGGCCCAGGCAGGGATTACCTGCACCACGTGCCATGCCATCACGCACATCAACAGCCCCAGGGGCAACGCCGATTTCACCATCGAGGAGCCGACGCATTATCCCTTCGCGTTCAGCGACAATACGTTCCTGCGGTGGGTCAACCGCCAGCTCGTCAAGTCCAATCCGGCGTTTCACAAGAAGACGTTCCTCAAGCCGCTGCACAAGACGGCGGAGTTCTGCGGCGCGTGCCACAAAGTGCATTTGCCCGTCGAGTTGAACGCCTACAAATGGCTGCGCGGGCAGAATCACTACGATGCGTTTCTGCTGAGCGGCGTCTCAGGCCACGGGGTGGCCAGCTTTTACTATCCGCCGAAGGCGGAGCCCAACTGCAACGGCTGCCACATGAAGCTGTCGGCCAGCGACGACTTCGGGGCCAAGTTCAACGATGACTCCGGCGACCTCACCGTACACGATCACCAGTTCCCCAGCGCCAACACTGCGATCCCGTATCTGCTGGACATGCCGGATGGAGTTATCGCCGCCCACGAGGAGTTCAACAAGGGTGTCATGCGGGTTGACTTGTTCGGCATCAGAGACGGTGGCGCCATCGACGCGCCCTTGTCAGCGCCGATCCGACCCCAAGTGCCGACCCTCGTACCCGGCAAGACCTATCTGGTGGAAACGGTGATTCGCACGCTCAAGATGGGCCATTCGTTCACGCAGGGCACCGTCGATTCCAATGAGATTTGGCTGTCGGTCGAAGTGTCTTCCGGCGGTCGCATCATCGGCCGAAGTGGCGGATTGGCCCAGGACGGCGAGGTCGATCCCTGGTCGTATTTTGTCAACGCCTATGTCATTGATCGCAATGGCCACCGCATCGATCGACGTAATGCGGAGGATATTTTCATCGCTCTTTACGATCACCAAATACCGCCCGGCGCCGGCGCCGTCGTACACTATCGTCTCGAAGTCCCGCACGACATCACGGATCCGCTCACCGTCGAGGTCAAACTGCTGTACCGTAAGTTTGACACGACCTATCTGCGGCACTTTCAGGGCGAGGAGTTCGACGGCAATCGCCTGCCGATCATGACGCTCGCCGAGGACCGAGTGACTTTTTCCATCGACGGCGCCGCGAGCGAACCTGCGAATGAAGACTCCCCCATCCCCGAATGGCAGCGCTGGAATGACTATGGCATCGGGCTGCTGCGCGCCGGAAACGTGGGCTCAAGCCAAGGTGAGTTGAGGCAGGCGGAGGAAGCATTCGCCCGCGTCGAGGCACTGGGGCGCCCGGACGGCCCGCTCAATCGGGCGCGCGTCTACATTAAGGAAGGACGGCTGGCGGAAGCGGTCCAAGCGCTCACCCGGGCTGCTGAGTTCGAGCCGCCCGCGCCCGCGTGGTCTGTCGCCTGGTTCTCCGGGCTTGTAAACAAGCAGAACGGACGCATCGATGAAGCCATCGAGAACTTCCTCGCCGTCGTCGGGATGGACACAGACGAGACACGCCGGCGCGGATTTGACTTCAGTTTGGACTACAGGCTCCTCAATGAACTGGGCCAAACGCTGTTCGAACGGGCCAAGTTGGAGCGCAGCGCCGAGCGAAAAGCCCATCGTGAAGCGTTCCTCACTGAGGCCGTCACGTGGTTCGAGCGTACGCTGGACATCGACCCGGAGAATGCGGCAGCGCACTACAATCTGTCGCTGCTCCATGCCCAACTGGGTAATTCGGGGCAGGCGGACAACCATCGCGCCTTGCACACCAAGTACAAGATCGACGACAACGCCCGCGATCATGCCATCACTGCAGCGCGGCTGATGTCGCCCGCGGCAAACTACGCCGCCGAGGCCGTCGTGATCTATGATCTTCAGCGCGAAGCAGCCTACGAACTCGGCAAACCGGAAAGGACGCTTGGTCTGAAATGACGCTGAAAGATCAGAGTTCGCAGGACACCGACGGCGCGAATACCACCGAGTTCTCCGACGACGAACTCGTCGCAGCCGATGACTCAATCATAGGCCGGGCGCTGGTGTGGTCAATTGTCGTCGTCGTGCTCGCCGCCGCGATTGGGGGCCTGCTCTTCGTGGCCAACCGGCCCGACGAGCCGCCGCCCGTCACGGAGGTCAAGATCCTCCCCCCGATGACCTTTGAGGCCACCGTCGATCCGCCCGAAGTTCGGTTCACGGACATCACCGTTGAAGCGGGCATCGACTTCGTTCATGAGAACGGCGCTGTCGGTGACAAGCTCCTTCCCGAAACGATGGGCGCGGGCTGCGCGTTCTTTGACTACAACAACGACGGGCGGCCGGATCTGTTTCTCGTGAATTCGACCCATTGGCCGGACGCCACGCCGGCGGACGCACCCACGCCCGTAATGGCCCTTTACCGCAACGATGGAATGGGCCGTTTCAGCAACGTCACCGCCGAAGCGGGACTCGCGATTGGATTCTACGGCACCGGCGTAGCGGTCGGCGATTATGACAATGACGGTAACGTGGACCTCTTTGTGACGGCCGTCGGACCCAACCGGCTGTTCCGCAACATCGGTGGCCGTTTCGAGGAAGTGACCGAAAAGGCCGGCGTCGCAGGTGAGCCCGACGGCTGGGGATCCAGCGCAGCCTTCTTCGACTACGACAACGACGGCCGACTTGACTTGTTCGTGTGCAACTATATCCGCTGGTCGCGGGAAATCGATTTCGAGGTCGATTACCGGCTTGTCGGCGTGGGTCGCGCCTACGGCCCGCCGATGAACTTCGCCGGCGCACACCCTTACCTCTATCACAACAACGGTGATGGCACGTTCACGGACGTATCGAAGCAGGCCGGCATGAACATCGAAAACCCCGCGAGTCGAACGCCCGTCGCCAAATCGCTGGGCGTGGCGCCGAAGGACATCGACGGTGACGGGTGGATGGACCTCTTCGTGGCCAACGATACCGTGCCGAATTTTCTCTTTCGCAACCAGGGCGATGGAACCTTCACTGAAATCGCCCTCACCGCCGGCGTAGCCTATGACGAAATGGGCTTCGCGTCCGGCGCCATGGGCATCGACGCGGGCTACTACCGCAATGACGAAACGCTCGGCTTTTTCATTGGGAACTTCGCCAACGAAATGACCAGCGTCTATGCCTCCCAGGGCGATCCGCTTCTCTATAGTGACGCTGCCATCGCCGAGGGCATTGGCGCGCCCACTCGGCTCATGCTGTCCTTCGGCATCTTTTTGTTCGATTATGATTTGGACGGACGCCTCGATTTGCTACAGACAAATGGCCACCTCGAAGAGCAAATCAACGTCCTCCAGCCGAGCCAGCACTACGAGCAGCCCGCCCAACTCTTCTGGAACGCCGGCCCAGCAAGGCGCAGCACCTTCGTCACGGTCGATCCCGAGACCACGGGGGATCTGGCCAAGCCCGTCGTCGGGCGCGCCTCGGCGTTTGCCGATATCGACAACGATGGCGACCTCGATGTGATCATGACCCAAGTGGCGCGACGGCCGCTGCTGCTGCGAAACGACCAGAACCTGGGGCACAATTGGGTCCGCTTCAAGCTGATCGGAACCCGAACCAACCGAGACGCCATCGGCGCCCGCATCGAGCTGCGCGCCGGCGGCACCACGCAAGTACGCGAGGTCATGCCCACGCGGAGCTACCTGGCCCAGGTTGAACTGCCGGTCACCTTCGGGCTCGGCGATGCACAGTCAGTGGACGCGGTGGAGATCACTTGGCCAGACGGCACGAAGACTTCGCTTACGGGCGTTTTAACCAATCGCACGCACACGATCGTCCAAGACAAATGATGTTTGAACACCAAACAGAAGCAAAGAGCCGCAGGCGGAATGGAATCCCGACCTGTCGGGAGCCTGCCCGAAGCCCCATATGCAACACGTTCCCCTGTTGACGCCAGTGCGGCAATCCATTCACATGCCAACAAGCCGCCATCGTGAGGAACTACGCAGTACAGCGGAATGGCACTTCAGCAAGCTCCAAGAAGCGACGCATTGGGTGCGTGCATCCAACGGCCCAGCGCGGTATAATGACCCCGTGGACACGAGGCGCCAGCGGCTTTTTGGAGGAGATGCGGCGTGATGAAGACCTTTGATTGGAGCGTCATTGCAATTGGCGGGCTGGCGATTCTGACGTTTGTCGTGTTGCGGGTTACGCAGCGCTCGTCGTCTCAAGACAGCACGCCGAGCAAACAACGCGGATCGGGAGCGGACGATCCCGGCCCGACCTACTCGAACAGTGCGTACGACCTGGCTCGTCTTTCTGAAGAGCGCAT
>JADFJZ010000355.1 GCA_022565195.1 Planctomycetota bacterium
GGTTCAAGGGGTTGCCAGCCTGGGCACGCCGGAGCCACCGTGTTTTCCGATGGATATGGGCGAAAAACCTGCTCCATCATGCGTGGCTCCTCACGAAACCCAGAGCCGCTTGATGCAATTTGTTGTTTAGGCTACGGACTGCTACCGCGATGACTACGGACGGTCCGTGGCCTGAAGGCCACGGCTCAGAGAAGGCGGGTGACATGGGCAGGTACTCTTGCCCGTGTGCTCATCGACGGAAGTTGCTGCGGTCGCGAGTACTTGCCCATGCCATGCAGATGCTAAACGGCAAGCCATCGACAGCATCGTTCGGTCTGACTGGGTCGTTTGGCGGAGTTACACGGGTGGGTCTTTACCCACCCTACGAGTGAGACACGAATAATGGCCAATCAACGAGTAGTCATCGTCGGAGGCGGACTGGCGGGGCTGGCTGCTGCCATGAAGTTCGGCGAGCTGGGCATCCCCGTCGATCTCATCAGCATGGTGCCGGTCAAACGCTCGCACAGCGTGTGCGCCCAGGGCGGCATCAATTCAGTCAACGAACTCACACGCCAGCAGGGCGACAGTGAGTGGCTGCACTTGGACGACACTGTGTACGGCGGCGATTTCCTGCAACATCAGCCGCCGGTAAAGGAAATGTGTTATTGGGCGCCCAAGGTCATCGATTTGCTCGATCGGCTGGGCGTGCCTTTTAACCGCACGCCGGAAGGCCTGCGCGATCAGCGGCGGTTCGGCGGGACGATGTATAAGCGTACGGCTTTCGCCGGCGCGACCACGGGCCAGCAGTTGCTCTATGCCCTCGACGAGCAAGTCCGGCGCTGGGAAGACGCGGGCCTGGTCAATAAGTTTGAATTCTGGGAATTCCTGGGCCCGATTGTCGATGGCGGCGGCGTGTGCCGCGGGGTGGTGGCGCAGGACATGTTCAGCATGGAGATTCGGTCGTTTGCGGCGGACGCCGTGGTGCTGGCCACCGGCGGGTGCGGCATGGTCTTCGGCAAGAGCACGATGTCCACCATCTGCACCGGCGGCGCCAACGCCCGGGCCTACAAAGCCGGCGTGAATTACGCCAACGGCGAGTTCGTGCAGGTGCATCCGACGGCGATTCCCGGCACGGACAAGCTGCGGCTGATGAGCGAGTCGGCCCGCGGCGAGGGCGGGCGCGTGTGGGTGCCGCGTCAGCCGCAAGATCCGCGCGACCCAATGACCATCCCGGAAAGCGAGCGCTACTACTTCCTCGAAGAGCGCTATCCGAAATTCGGCAATCTCGTGCCGCGCGACATTGCCACGCGGGAAATCTTCGACGTTTGCGTGAGTCAGAAACTGAGCGTCGAGAAAGGCCGGTTCTGCGTCTATCTGGACCTCACCGAAGAGACCCGGCGGAGGGAAAATCCGCTGGCCCCGCCTCGTGAAGTGATGCAAAAGAAACTGGGCGGCATTTTGGGCATCTACAAGAAGTTCGCCGGCGCCGAAGCACTTGACACGCCGATGAAAATCTTCCCCGGCGTACACTACAGCATGGGCGGGTTGTGGGTGGACTTCGAGAAGGACGAAGACACCGGCGGGCTGGTGCTCGATTCGCCGCGCAACCAGCAGAGCAACGTCCCCGGCCTATACGTCATCGGCGAAGCGGACTACCAGTACCACGGCGGCAATCGCCTGGGCGCCAACTCGCTGTTGAGTTGTATCTTCAGCGGGTTGCTCGTAGCCCCGTGCGTAGAGACGCTGATTAAAAACGCACCCACCGCCGGTAGCGACCTGGCCAGCTCCATGATGGAGCAGGAAGTCAAGAAACACCAAGAGCAGCACGACCGACTGCTGAGCGCCGACGGCAAAGAAAACGCCTATCTGCTGCACCAGGAACTCGGGCAGGAAATGACCACGGCCTGCACAGTGGTTCGCAACAATAAGGATTTGGCTTCGCTGGTGGACAAACTCGGCGAACTCAGCGAGCGCTACCGCAACGTCGGGCTGGCAGACCGGGGTAACTGGACCAATCAGAACCTCAGCCTGGCGCGGGCGCTGGGCGACATGATCGATCTGGCCAAGGTCATCGCCAAGGGCGCGCTGCTGCGCGACGAATGCCGCGGGGCCCACTACAAACCGGAGTACGACATTCCCGCGCCGACCGCCGACGAGCCGGCAGAGCTGCGCCGGCAGGCGGAGGAGTGGTGTACGGCCTTCAAGACCAAGAATGACAAATGGCTCAAGACCACCATCGCGACCTATACGCCCGACGGCCCGGAAATCAGCTACGCGCCGGTGGACACGTCCCTCATCCCCGTCCGGCCGAGAACCTATGGCCTGAAGGGCGCGGAGATCATCGAGGAAGTGTGGCGAGAAAAGTACGCAACGCCGACAGATAAGCTCGTGCATGCGTGAAAGCAGTAGATAGTAGGCAGTAAGCAGTAGGTAGAAAAAAGGTGGACGCCGTTGGAAGCAAGTAGAAGCTATCGCGATTTGAAAGTGTGGCAGCGGGCGATTGACCTCTCTATCGAAATCTACAAGTTGACACGGAGTTTTCCGAAAGACGAACGCTACGGCCTCGTGAGCCAGATGCGACGAGCCAGCGTGAGTGTTCCTTCGAACATCGCCGAAGGGCAAAGTCGACAAAGCCTCGGCGACTTCAAGAGGTTCATCAACATTGCGATCGGCTCCCTTGCGGAACTGCATACGCAGCTTCTCATTGGTTGTCGCCTGGCCTACGTCGATCGCGAGGCATTTGGGAAACTTGAGGCGGAAGCCATGGAGATAAGACGAATGCTCTTCGGATTGGCAGAGAGGGCCAAATCTTGAATCCTGCTCGCTTCTCACTGTCTACTACCTACTACCTACTGCCTACTGCCTACTCTTCCTCGGCAGGAGCGATTCCAGATGCGAGATAAATTCCGAGTCAAGATTAAACGGCAGGACCGGCCCGATAGCGGGAGCTACTGGCAATCGTTCGAACTCGAGCGCGAGGCAGGCATGAACATGACGACCTGCCTG
>JADFJZ010000356.1 GCA_022565195.1 Planctomycetota bacterium
CAAGAGTCCAGCACGAACAAAAGCGAAGATGCGGCTGCGTCCGATGCCCAAAGAAGCGGCCGCTTGCGTCACGGTGATGGCCGTTTTCAGTTCACCTTTCAAGGCCTCAACAGAATCACGAGAGACCAATCCCACGGAGCGGCCGCGATTGCCCGCCGGACGTACCTGGCCGACGAGGATTGCACGGTCCACAAGACCAACCATCGCGCCAACGCGCGTCCGAAGCAAACCGGCCGCCTCGGTCTGGGTGATCCAGGGGCGTCGTTTGAGAAGCCCCTGGTGTTCGCGCGATTGGAACAGGCAGACCTTGCCGTTGAGATGACCTTGGGTATAACGCTGCGACAGATACTCGCGCAGCGTATCGGCAGGCGTTGCATAGCCGAGTTGCTCCAGATGGGCCGCCTCGCGCAATAGCAGACCAAACGAGCGGCCGAGTCCCGTGTCGGTCGTACGATGTTTGGCAACCTGGCCAAAGGCCTCGAAGAACTCTTCCGCGTGATTGGACCAGTTCATCAGTAGGTCAGCCGCAGCGATCCAACAGACAAGATCCGGTGACTCGGCCTGAGAGAATTCAAACCGTTCTCGGGCCTGGCCGATCCACGAAGGCGTCTTGCCGACGGCCACGGCCAATCGTTCCGCCCACCACAGACAAGCTGCCGTAGACATTCCCGGCAGCGGGACTGCATCGCCTGAGAGCCAACGCTTGACATTCGCGGCGAGCCGCCGCACCGACGGCGAGACGGGCGGCGGATCGGACTGGCTGACGTGGTGACCGCAACGGCACGTCATCACGTTATTGCGCTGGGGACGGAGCTTGCTGCCACAACCTGCACATCGCCAGACCAAGAAACAGCCGTGGTCGAGGCAGACAGGCAGAATGCGAACGCCCCACACCAATCGCTCGTACGGGACTTGGTCGTTGCCCAGACAATTCCCACAGACCCGAGCGTGCGCCGAGTCAAAATGCCTCAAGATGGTTTTCGAGTCGCACCACTGCGCCGCCGGCGCCATTGCCGGCGTGAGCACGAATCGATCGGCGTAGTGATGCACGGTCGTATTGCACAGAGCCTCGCTGGGCTGACGCAGCAACTGTGCGAACTGGTCCATGAGCGGGCCCGGTGACAGATGGTTGATGTGAGGCGGCGGTTTGCCGGCATCCGCCAGCAACTGGCGGATACGACCAACATGCTCGTAACCCATGGCCTCCGCCGTACGGCGGAGCAAGCTGGCGAGCGACTCACCTGGCAAGGGCGTCTCTCGCGCCGGGAGCGGTCGTAATGTTTTCATCAGCGGCCTCCCAGATAATCGCCGGCCTTCGCGGGGCGCTTTCTCGCGCGGGCGGCGCGTGGCGTAAGCCCGACGCCTGCGGTCCGCGTCTGGTCCGCAGCTTGTACACGGTCCAGAGCGGATTGATCCAGCCGACCGATGAACGGATTGGACTGTTCGGCCAGCACGCGTTGCTGAGCGAGTTTCATCTCGTACACACGGGCCAGGTCCGACAGTTCAATCCGCTCGCTCTTGCGATGCAGCGCCTCGGCGAGCGCGCCTCGCATCAGCGTCATCAGATAATCGGGCACGCCGCGACAGGCCAGAAAGCAGCGGCCGGCCATCTCGGGTTCGGCCAGATTCGACGCTTCGCCCAGGGGCAGGATCGCGACGAGCTTCTTGAGCATCCCACAGAATTCACGCCGCCCGGCGGCCGTTCGCCAGGTGAAACAGCGGAGGGTGAGCCGCTGTTTGAAACGACGTTCGGTGTGCTCGGCCCGCAGCACGTGTTCCGCCTCGGGCATCCCGCAGACGACGACCGGGATGCCCGTATTGACGATCAGCACCTTGAGCCACTGGGACGCCTTGGTCATGACTTTGGCCCGGTCGATGTCGAACAGGTGATGGAATTCGTCCATCACGATCAGTTCGACGCCGCAGTGCTGGAGCAGTTTGACGGCCCGATGGGTCAGGCTCTGCACGGTCCCGCTGCTCCAGGCCGGGTCGCCCAGCGCCAGCAGCAGATCGGCCGCAATACCCTTGGGCCGCGCGTCGGGCTGCAGCGTGACCTTGAGGACCGGTTGACGTGTGGCGGTCTCGGTTTCTTCCACGGGATGCAGCCGCCGATAGTGATCGACGACGCTCGTCTTGCCGACGCCCGAGGCGCCCAACAGCGCTCCACACGACGGTTCACCGCCGTGGGAGCGGCTTTCATGACAATGCTTCAGCAATTCGACCGCTTCACGGAAACGGGGATGAAGCACGATCAGCTGATGGGCCATCGCGATGCGCTCCGCCGCGGGCATCTTGCGCCACGCCTTGCGATCGGCCGCCAAAGTAGACTGCGTAGTGCGCAGCATGGCAATTCCCCTTAAAGAGAGGTTGTGGGACGTGAAGCAACTTGGGATTTGAAGAGAGAAGTGCAGCCCGGCGCATGGAGAGCCGTTGCACTGGGGTTCTACTCGCCGCAGACCACGTCCCAGTCGTCGACGTCAATGTCGTCCGGGTCAATGTCGTCCGGGTCGAGTTCATCCAACGAGGATTCCGGTTCCTCGTCGTTGGCTGGTGGCTCCGCCCGATCAGGATCGTCTTGCGTAGCTGGTCCGTCCTCGCTTGGCACGGCCACGACAGGCGGCTGCGTCTCATTTCCGGCGACGTCGATCCACTCGTCATCTTGAAGCTGGCGATCTGCACGATCGGCTGCCGGTTGGGTCTGGCCAAAGCGGGCTGCCCGTACGCGTCGCTTACGGGACGGCTTTGAGATGGCCTCTTCGACCACGTCGCGTATCGCGTTCCGCCCGGCCGCCAGGTCGAGCAGATGCTCCGGCCGGTCGAATCGCTCCCGTACGGCCCTTCTGAGCACCTTCCATTGGTACTCGGTCATGCCCTGCATCACGGCATCGGCGGCACTGGCGCTGAGGTAGCGATCATCCACCGGGTTGCGGATCCAGACGTGTCCCAGATCCCACGGGTTGTAGCGAACCTGCAA